>NZ_RAWQ01000080.1:0-38804 GCF_003668965.1 Corallococcus sp. AB030 | reverse complement strand
CATGTTCCACCGCCTCAAGCGCTTCCGCGCCGTGGCCACCCGCTACGAGAAGACCGCCACCAACTACCTGGCGGTCCTCCACCTGGCCTGCATGATGCTTTGGCTTAATTAGGGACACCCCCTAGGGCGCGCTCATGGGGGCTGAGTAGTGCACCGGCGGTGACTCGCCTGGGAAGGTGGGGATCCGGTCGAGGAACTGCTCGTCCACGAAGCACCAGGCCCAGTTCTCTCCAGGCTCGAAGGATTTGATGACCGGATGGGCGCTGGCGTGGAAGTGCTGGGTCGCGTGGCGTGACGGCGAGTCGTCGCAGCAGCCCACGTGCCCACAGGTCAGGCACATCCGGAGATGGACCCAGTCCCCTCCGTCCTTCAGGCACTCCATGCATCCGTGGCCGCTGGGGTGGACGGGAGCCGTCCGGTGGTGCTGGGTGTCTTCCAGGTGGGGACATGCCTTCTTCATGGCTCGCGCTCCGTGTTGGGGCCTCCGACCGATGGCCTCATGGTGTCGAACATGGGGATGTGAGGGGGGCTGTCGCAACGCGCGTGGCGGCGGAGGCCAGGCAGGCATGCAGCTGCGCCACCACGGCCGCACCCTCTCCAATCGCCGCGCCCACCCGCTTGACGGAGTCCGAGCGCGCATCGCCGATGGCGAACACTCCTGGCAGGCTCGTCTCGAAGCCCAACGGCGCCCGCCCGGCGGCCTCCCAGGCTTCCGCCTGGAGCGGCTCCTCTCCGAGCACCGCGCCCGTGCACACGAATCCCTTCGCGTCCAGTGCCACACCGCAGCCCGTGAGCCACTCCGTGGCCGGATCCGCCCCGATGAAGAGGAAGAGGTGACGCACGTCGTCCGCTTCCTCCCGCCCGCTGGGTCGGTGCCGCCAGCGCACGCGCCGCAGGCCGCGCTCGTCCGAGCCCGCCAGCTCCACCACCTCCGTCTCCATCACCAGCTCGATGCGAGGGGACGCGGCCAGGCGCTCGACGAGGTAGCTGGACATGCTCGCCGCGAGCTCCCGGCCACGCACGAGCACGCGGACCCGACGCGCGTGGCCCGCGAGGAACACGGCCGCCTGGCCCGCGGAGTTGCCACCGCCGACGAGCATGACCTCCTCGTCGGCGCACATGCGCGCCTCGATGGGGCTGGCCCAGTAGAAGACCCCACGGCCCTCGAACTGGCCGAGGTTCGCGAGCGCGGGACGGCGGTAGCGCGCGCCACTGGCAACCACCACGGTCCGCGTGCGCACCTTGCGCCCGTCGGTCAGAGCGAGCGTGAGCGGCGCGCCAGGGGCGGCGCAGCGCAGGGAGGCGACCTCTGCTGGGATGGCCATCTCCACGCCGAACTTCTGCGCCTGCACGTAGGCGCGCGCGGTGAGCGCCTGGCCGGTGATGCCCGTGGGGAACCCCAGATAGTTCTCGATGCGCGCGCTCGCGCCCGCCTGCCCTCCGAAGGCCCGCTGATCCAGGACGAGCACTCGCAGCCCCTCGGAGGCCGCGTACACGGCGGTGGCGAGCCCCGCGGGCCCCGCGCCCACCACGGCGACGTCATAGTGCGTCTCGAAGGCCCCCTCCGGCAGCAGGCCGAGCGCTCGGGCAAGGGTGCTCTCGGAGGGATTCTTCAGGACCGAGCCATCCGGACACACCACGAGCGGGAGTTCCTCCGCGTGTGGCGAGTAGCGCTCGAACAGCGAAGCCGCCTCCGCGCCCCGCGCCGGGTCCATCGCGAGATACGGGTGGCCATTGCGCGAGAGGAAGCCCTCCAGACGAACCCTGCCCGCGCCCTCGGGAGGGCCCACCAGGACGGGCCCTCCGGCGCCTGTCTCGAGCAGGCCCACGCGGCGCAAGATGAGGGCGCGCATGATGCGCTCGCCGAGGTCCGCCTCCGCCACGAGCAGCGCACGCAGCCGGTGCGGGGGAATGACCAGCGCCTCCACTTCCCCTACCGCGTGAGCGTCGACAAGCGAGGGGCGTCCGGAGAGCTGGGCCACTTCACCGAGGAACTGGCCCGGGCCCTCCTCCACGATGGGAATCGAGTGTCCCAGGCCATCGCGCCGGGAGAGGGCCACTCGGCCCTGGGCGAGCACGAGCATCCCAGGGCTCGGTTGTCCGGCCGCGAAGAGGCACTCCCCATCACGAAAGTGCCGGACCTCACCGAAGCGCTGCATGCGCTCGATGTCCCGGGCGTCCAGGACGGGGAACATCTGGGGACGGCGCGACTCGAGGTTCGGAGGCAAAGGAGGGGGAGGCATGACCGTGCTCAATGCATGGGCACGGGACGCGCGGGCGACAGCGCACGGGCAGGGTGCTCCACCGGCCGCCTGCCGTGCCCGTGTCAAAACGGAGGCAGGGACAGGAGGTCTCGGTGCACCCATTCCCGTGACACGTGCCTGCGGACAGACTGCGCGCTTTCGACGCTCGTTCACCCTTCGAGGACGCAGGCCATGTGTGCATTCTGTGATCTGGGGATCTGCCACGACCCGGCGCATCGAAGTGGAGCGCTGATCGGTGAGTGGGTTCGCGACACGTGTCGTTTCTGCTCGCTCGGCATCTGCGCGGAGCACGGTCCCCAGGGGCCGAGCGTGGGTGAGACTCCCGTTCGGCTGTTCGATATCCGGAGGTCCCGCCCGTCCGCGAGCCTCACGCCCGCGCCCTTGTTGGAGGTCCCTCGAGGCCTCTTCGCCATGCCCCGTGCTTCGACCACCGGGCAGGTGCACCTGCATCCCAGTCAGGCCCAGGAGGCGCTGATCATCTCGGGGATCCTCGGCTCTACGATGGGGACGACGCACGCCATCCCGAAGAACATCCATCGCTTCTGGACCGGCGGACCCATGAGTCCCGCGGTGGTCGAAGAGCTGATCGCCGATGGGATCCGGGCGAAGCGGGCGGGCTGGACGTGTCACCTCTGGTATTCCGACGAGGTCGAGCGGGTGCTGGACTCGCACCTCGAAGGGGCGATCGCGAAGACGAAGGGCGTCTTCATCTTCTCCAAGCGCCCTCAAGCGCCCCAGGACAAGCGGCCCCTGCGCGCCACCCAACGGCGCAGGCTGGAGCAGGCGGGCTTTCGGGTCCTCGCCATCGAGCGGCTCGACAGCGGTGGCTGGTTGACGGAGCTGGCGAGCCGGGCCGGCAAATCCGCGCTGGCTGGCATCTGGGATGACGTCAAATACTTCTCGGACCTGGCGCGACTGCTCTATCTCTACTTCGTCGGGGGCATCCACATGGATGTCGACATCTCGCTGGGCGACATGGACCTGACGCAGCAGTATTTCCACAACGACCCGGCGGGACAGGTCCCGCTCATGGGCAGCCTGCTGCGCGACCAGCGCGACGCGTTGATTCCGAAGCTCCGCTACCTCAAGCGGATCCGTCAGCAGAGCGTGCTCACGCAAGAGGAGTATGACGAGTACAGGGATGCGCTGAGGGCGGCGGTGACCAAGGGAGTGAACGCCGCGGGCATGTTGAACGCGTTGATCGCCTCGCGCGGTGGCACCACCCACCTCAAGGACGCCATCGCCGAGTACCGACGGCGCACCGACGGCACCGGGGACTTCATCACGGGAATGGGGCTCGCCCCCATCCTGCTCCTCGGAAGCGCAAGGGCGGGCAACCTGGACCAGGCCCTGAAGTGGACCGTCCCGCCGTACCTCGTGCGCCTGGATCCGGACACCGAGGAAAGCAACCTCTGATGGATCACGCCACCCAAGGCCATCGTGGCCCCGCCGCGCGTGAAGCCGCCGCCCCCCGCGCAGGTAGGATAGGGTCCGACGCGTCGTGCTACCCAGGGTTCTCCTCCCATGACCTTCGCTTCACTTGGCCTGTCGGACGCGCTCGTCCGCGCCGTGGCCGAACTTGGATACGACGAACCCACGCCGGTGCAGCGCGCGGCCATCCCCGTGGTGCTGCGCGGCGGCGACGTCCAGGCTTCGGCGAAGACGGGCTCGGGGAAGACCGCGGCGTTCCTGCTGCCCCTCCTGGAGGCCTTGCGCGCCCGGCCGGGTGGGACGGTCCGGCCGGTGCGGGCCTTCATCCTGGTCCCCACGCGGGAGCTCGCCGCCCAGATCGTCGACTCCCTCCAGCGGTATGGCCGTCACCTGAAGAAGCCGCTGAAGACCTGTCTCGCGGTCGGCGGCGTCTCCGCGAACCCGCAGATGCTGGCGCTCCGGGGCGGCGCGGACGTCGTCGTGGCCACACCGGGCCGCGCGCTGGACCTCGTGGAGCAGAACGCGCTCCGGCTGGGGGAGGTGGAGACGCTGGTGCTCGACGAGGCCGACCGGCTGTTCTCCCTGGGCTTCGCTGACGAGCTCAACCGCCTGCTCACGCTCCTGCCCGCGCGCCGCCAGAACCTGCTGTTCTCCGCCACGTTCCCGCCCGCCGTGCGTACGTTCGCGGAGCGACTGCTGCACGAGCCCACGCGCATCGACGTCGATGACGGCGAGTTGCCCTCCGCGGACCAAATCCTCCAGCGGGCCATCCAGGTGGATGCGCCCCGGCGCACGATGCTCCTGCGGCAGTTGCTGGAAACCCACGCGTGGTCCCACGTCCTCACGTTCGTCGCCAGCCGCTACGCGGCGGACCATGTCGCGCTGAAGCTCAACCGCGCCGGCATCCCCGCGACGTCGCTGCACGGAGACCTCAGCCAAGGGGCCCGTACGCAGGCGCTCGCGGACTTCAAGGCGAAGCGCGTGCGCGTCCTCGTCGCCACCGACGTCGCCGCGCGCGGCCTGGACATCGCGGGCCTGCCCGCGGTCGTGAACTACGACCTGCCGCGTTCGACCGTGGACTACGTGCACCGCATCGGCCGCACGGGGCGTGCGGGCGACCAGGGCGTGGCGATCAGCTTCGTCAGCGCGGACACCGAAGCCCACTTCCGCCTCATCGAGAAGCGCAACAACCTGTCCGTCGCGCGAGAGCAGGTGGCGGGCTTTGAGCCGACGCAGACGGCCGTGTCCGCCGCACCGCCGCTGGATCCGAACGGCGGCGTGAAGGGCCGGCGCAAGAGCAAGAAGGACAAGTTGCGCGAAGCCGCCGCCGCCGTCCCTCCCCCGAAGCGCAAGCCGTAGCGCCCTTCATTTCCGCGAACGCGGCGAATGGGCCGGGGGGGCTTGGGGCTGTCAGCTGCTGAAGGCAAAGGCCCTGATGAGGGGGCTTCAGCGACATCCCGCGCTATCCGAGCGCCGCCTTTCCGTCCGGCTTTCGCTGGAACCGGTAGAGCACGAAGCCCACCGCGAGCGCGATGGCCCCGGCGACGAGGTTCTCGCGCTCCGCGCTCAGCGCGAAGACGACGCACAGTGCGGCGGCTGCGAGGGGAATCACGGGCCCACCCGGGATGCGGAACGCGTTCGGGGGCGCCTGGAGCTTGTGGCGCAGCACGGGCACCGCCAGGGCCGTGCCGAAGTACGTGGCGAGCCGGGCCACCACGGAGAGCGTGGCGAGCACCTCGAACGAGCCGGAGAACGCCAGGGGCAGGGCGATGGCCGTCTGCGTGAGGATGGCGACCGTCGGCGTGCGGTAGCGCGGATGCAGCGTGGCGAGCGCGGCCGGGCCAAAGCCATCCTGGGCCAGCGCGTACAGGTAGCGCGGCCCGGCGAGCACGGTGTTGCTGTTGGTCCCCAGGATGGACAGCACCCCGCCCACGGTCATGAGGAGCCCACCCCAACCCCCGAGGAACCGCTCGGCGGCGTTGGCGAGCGGCGTCTGTGCATCCGCGACCCCGGGCAGCGTGCCCAGCGCCACCCACTGCACCGCCGTGTAGATGAGCGTGACGACGCCTATCTGCACGATGAGCGCGAAGGGCACGTCGCGGCGTGGGTTCTTGAACTCACCCGCCGGAGCCGCCGTGTTCTCGAAGCCGGCGTAGGCGAACAGCAGCAGCAGCACCGCGGACCCCAGGTTGCCTCCATCCCTGGGAGCCACCGACGTCGCCAGCGGCACGGACACGGAGAAGAGGCCCACGGCGATGAACACCAGCAGCGGCACCGTCTTGGTGACGGCGAGGAACACCGCGGTGCGAGCGCCGCTCTTCACGCCCACGACGTTGATGGCGGTGAGCGCGAGCAGGGGCACGGCGATGGCCAATCCCTGGCCCAGGCCCGAGTTCGCCGCGGGCCACAGGAAGCCCAGCGCGCGGGAGAAGCCGACGGACAACGAGGCCACGGACGAGACGCGCGCCAGCCACGTCATCCAGCCGACCTGGAAGCCCACCCGTTCTCCAAAGGCCTCACGCGTGTAGAGATAGGCGCTGCCGGGCTTGTCGAAGTAGCTGGCCGCCTCCGCGAAGCAGAGCACGAGCAGCAGCACCGCCAGCCCCGCGAGCACAACGGCGCCCGTGCTGGCCGAGCCCAGGTTCGCGGCGGCCGCCGCGGGCAGCAGATAGACGCCACTACCAATGACGTCGTTGATGGAGAAGCCGACGATTTCCCAGCGCGATACCGCGCGCCGCATGCCTGGCTCAGGTGGAGGCGAATGGGTTCCGGTGGTCATGGACGGAAGGGGAGGGGAACGCACTGGAGCATAGATGCGGTGAATCCGCGAATTCGTGAGAAGCCGTGCTTTTTCGCAAGGGGCGGCCCGGCCTCGCCGCGGCCCGGCGCACAGGCCGCGTGTCTTCCTCCCTTCGAGGTGCTCGAATGGACACCCATGAGGAACCCACTGCGCGACATCCTCAAGCACATGGAGGTCCCCACGCTGAGCGGGGTCTTCCTCCTGGGGTGCTTCGAGCGACGTGTCACCCTGTACTCGCAGCAGGTCAGGGCCCTGAACCTCGTCCACGCCTTGTTCGCGTGCAAACGGCTCAAGCCGGGCGCTCGGGTCGTGGTGGTCGGTGCAGGCGCGGGTGGAATGACCTTCGCTGCTGGAGCGGCGCTGCGCGGGTGCAAGGTGGACCTGCTGGAGCAGCGGAACGCGCTCCTTCCTCTCTTCGCTGAGAATCGCACCCGCTGGATCCACCCCCATCTTTATGACTGGCCCGCGCCGGGGTCCGAGGAGCCCTCCGCTCAGTTGCCCGTGCTCAATTGGACCGCGGGAAGGGTGCATGAGGTCGTGGAGCAACTGCTCAAGGCCTGGGAAGCGTTGCGAACGACAGACGGCGTGGACCTCGCGGTTCATCTGGGCGCTGAGAACATCACGCTCATCACCTCTCAAGAAGGAGGCCGGCATCGCGTCGGATGGAACGATACGGAGGGCTATACCCTTCCAATCGCTGTGGACGCGTTGGTCCTGGCAGTGGGCTTCGGTGTCGAGCCGCGCGAACCGGAGAAGGGACTTCGCTCCTATTGGGAAAACGATGACCTCGACCAGGAAGTAGGACGTGGGATCCAGTCTCAGACCCGCATCCTCATCTCAGGCACGGGTGATGGCGGGTTGATGGACCTCTGCCGGGCCGTGCTCCGCGATTTCAACCAGGAGAAGCTTCTTCGGGAGTTGCTGACCCCAACCTGTCCCCAGTCATTGAAGGACGAGTTGCTCGCGATCGAGGACGAGGTCCAGGACGGGCGAGTCCGCGCAGACGCTCTCTCGGAGCGCTATCGGGCGCTGACGATTCCGAAGGAACTCGATGCCGGGCTCCGGGAAAGGTTGCGGCCAGGCACCAAGGCCGTGCTCAACGGATACTCAGCGGATCCGTTGAGCACCCAGGCCAGCACCCTCAACCGCTTCGTGGCTTCGCGGCTGTTCTCGCTCGGCGTCCAGTATCGACCCGGCGCCATGACCCCTCCCGTCCGGGTCGGCGGTGAGTACGAGGTGGGTTTCGCTTCCGCCAAGCCCATGCGGTTTGACCGCGTCATCCTGCGCCATGGGCCCCGGTCCTTCCTGGCGGAGGACTTCCCGTGGCTTCCCAAAGAGGCCCTCGCGAAGATGCAGGCCCGGAGCGAGCTTGATCAGACACGAGAGCCACTCTGGCCAGACTCCGCGTTCAGGCGTGTGGGGGAGGCTGCGGCCCCGGTCGTCACGCGTCGCGGTGAGCCTCCTTCCCCACGGCTTCCGCTGCGTGAGAAGTCGCCCCTCATCGGGCACGAGGATGCGCTGGAACGGCTCGTGGGCGCATTGCTCGCGACCGACCCGCCGGTCCTGCGTGTGTCGGGCAGCGCTGGCGTTGGCAAGACCCGACTCCTCATCGAAGCCCTCCATGACCCACGCGTGGCTGAACGTCATGGTAACGCTAGGTACTTCGTCCGCCTCTTGGATGGCACCCGTGGGGAATCCATCTTCGGAGCCATGGCGGAAGCCCTCGCGGTGGCACCGGGTGAGCACCTGCGGGCCCGGGTCCTTGCCGCCCTCGCAGCGCACTCCGCCCTGCTGGTCCTCGACGACGTCGAGGCGGATTCCGAAGGTCCCCTCCTTCAGGGGGTGATGCAAGAGCTCATCCGGATGGAGGGCTTGACGCTTGTGCTCGTGGGCAGGCACCCGCCCAGCCCACGCACGGGAAGGCTCCAGCCGGAAATCGAAGTCCTGCCTCTGGATGGGGTTGAGGCAGGAAGTCTGCTCCAACGGATGGTCCCCCAGATCAAGGTCACCGACCCGGGACTCAAGGCGTTGATCGGCTCGGGGGTCGTGGCGTCGGCCATCACATTGCTCGCGGGACTGGCGAGGAACCAACTCGCCCATCACCCTGGAACCAGCGCCCTCAGCGATCTCTGGCAAGACATCCTGCGCAAGAGCGGTCCACCGGCCAGGATGCCCAGGTCATTGGAGAGTCTCTTCGAGCCTGGAGGACTCCGTGAGTGGTTGACGATGGAGGCACTCCGGTGTCTGGCGCTCCTCGCACGCCTGCCGGATGGCGCCTCAAGAGAGGATCACGCCCGATTGTTCCCTGGTGGAGAAGGGACCGTCCTCACGGAATTGACAGAACTCGGGCTCGTCCATGTGGATGCGTCCGAGCGGAGGCGTGTTCCGCAGCTCTTCCGCGCGGCACTTGGCAGCAACTTCCCCCCAGAGCCTACGGACCTTGCACGCGCCCTCCAGCATTACAGTGAGCTTGCGAAGGAGTTCGGACCTCGGGTCGGCGGCGCTCAGGGAGCACATGCCCTGGAGCGGCTCGTGCCTGAAGTGGAGAACATCGAAGCCATGTTCCTGGAGGGGCTACAGGGCCACGAAGGCCTCCAGGTCATCGATGCGTTGTTGAAGCTCAGCAACTTCTGGCGGTTCTCCGGGTACGGCTCTCCGAGACTGCTTTCACAGGCCCGGGAGGTCGCGCACAAGGCGGGGGACTTCCTGCGCGAGGCTCTCTGTCTCCAGGTGGAAGGACAGGTCGCACAAGAGCGCTCGCGGCATCAAGAGGCGGAGCACTGCTTCAAACGGGCTCTGCCTTTCTTCAAGCGATGCGATCCCGACCACACGGACCGCAAAGCGCTCCTGGGCCATGCGCGATGCATCCGAGGGCTGGGGTCCCTTGCCTTGGACGGAGGGCGGCTCGACGAGGCGGAGGCCTGCTTTCAGCAGGCGCTTGAATACTTCAACAGGGCGAACTCGCCGGTGAGCGAGGGCAACTGCATCCATGGGCTCGGAAAGGTCGCGCTGGACCGAGGAAACATCCACGAGGCACGTCTGCGGTTCGAAGAGGCGCAGCGCGTCTTCGGACAATCGAAGGACCGTCTCGGTAGGGCACACTGTCTGCGCAGTCTGGGGGAGCTCGATGCCTCGGCCGCGCTTCTGGAGGAAGCCCGAATGCTCTTTTCCGAAGTGGGGAACTTGCGCGGCAAGGCGCACTGCCTGCGCGGGCTGGGAGACCTGTCACTCCAGCGCAAGAACCTCGATGATGCGCAGGCGCTCTACGAGCAGGCCCGCCCCCTGCTGAAGCAGGTAGGATCACTGCGAGGAGAGGCCAACTGTCTCCTGGGGCTGGGCAACCTGTCCGCCCAGCGCGGATGGACGGAAATGGCCCGCATCCACTTCGAGGAAGCAGCGCGGCTCTTCGTGCGAGTCGATGACAAGCGGAGCCTCGCGCGGTGTCGCGTCCTTCTCGAAGAACTGGGCCCCACTTGAGAGCAGTTCCACGAAATCACGGCGCCGAATGGGCGGTCTATCGCTTGAGCGATTTGGCCAGCCTTGAGCGCATCCCCGCTTCACAGGGCATACTGACCTGGCCGAATAGCGACTGACGCCCACGTTCACCAGGATGTCGACGATGATTCGCTGCGCATTCATCCAGGAGCTGGGCTCCGGTCGCATGGAGCCAGAGATGCGAGCGCTTCTCGAAGAACTCCGGGAGCGCCAGCTTGCCGTCGAAACATTTACCGCGAAGCAGCTCTCCAGGGGCCAGATACCGTTGGCTCGGGACGCTCTGGTGGCGGGCGACGTACCGACTGTGCTGGGAGCGCTGAAACAACTCGGAATCCCTGCACCCGAGACCCACGATTATCCGCCGAGCCTGAGTTCCTTTCTCCACCGGCGTGTCTGGCGGAGCACCGTGAGAGACCTGAAGGCGGCCGTACTCCAAGAAGCAGGCCCTCCGGTTTTCGCCAAGCCCCATGGGCGCCGTAAACGGTTCACGGGACACGTCTTCGCGTCAGTGGAGGATCTGCTCTATCTGGAGCGCGCATCGGCGAGCACGGAGATCCTCTGCTCGGAAGTGGTCCGATGGCAGAGCGAGTTCCGGGTCTTCGTCGTGCAAGGCACCGTTGTGGGGACTCGCCACTATGGAGGCGACCCTGCACATCGAATCGATGAAGAGCAGGTGAGGCGGGCCGTCCAACTGCTGGAGGAATCTGGAGAGGGTACAGAAGGATATGCAGTCGACTTCGGCGTGCTCGAGTCCGGTCAAACCGCCATCGTCGAGTGGAACGACGGTTTCTCGCTGGGCGCCTATGGCTTGGGACAAGGCCCCTATACCGATCTGACGCTGGCCCGCTGGCTGGAGCTTGTACGGCCTGGATGACGTCCAACGCTCTGCGCGCGACACAGGGCCGTCCGCTGCGCCTCTGGAGGGCTGGCGCGGGGCGAGGCGGGGCGTCACGATGGTGCAGGTGCCGCGCATCCTCGCGCGGTGTCCCATCCCGTCAGGAGGCACACCATGGCCGACGCGAAGGTTTCCATCACCTACTGTACCGCTTGAGGCTACCTGCCCCGGGCCACCCGTGCGGCGGCCGTACTGAAGGACGAACTGGAAGTGGATGTGGAGCTGAAGAAGGGCGGGTCGGGGGTTTTTGAAGTGGCGGTGGATGGGAAGGTCGTCATCAAGAAGACCGGCCTGGCATTCCCCACCGAGCAGGAGGTGGTGGACGCGGTGTACCGCGCCCTGAACCCTTGACGTCGATGGCTTCGCCGCCCGTTCCTGGGAGAGCGGGCGGGCGGGGCCTCCCGGCTCACGCGGGCAGCCGTCGCAGTGCCTCCGCGACGCGGATGTGCCCCTGGAATGCGCCGCTGCCCTGCGGCGTCTCGCCCTTTTCAATGGCATGGGCGAAGCGCACGCCGACGTCCGCCTCCAGCCGCTCGAAAAGGCCCTGGAGCTTCGGGTAGTCGCGGCGGTCCAGCACCTCGTGGTACCGGGTCCACCGGGCGATGCCGATGAAGTAGGCGTCCGCCAGCGTGCGGTGGTCGCCCAGAAGCCATGGCGTGTCGCCCATCAGTGCCTCCAGGTTCGCGTGCGCGGAGACCACCTTGCGGGCCCCCAGGTTCCGCAGCGCCTGCTTTTCGGACTCTGGCAGCTCAGTGTGCTCGAGTGCGTACCAGAGCGGCGAGAAGGCGCCGAAGAAGGTGGTGTTGAGGTACGCGAGCATCTGGTTCAACCGGTCGAAGTCCTCGGTGCCCTGGGCGAACGACAGCCCGGTGCCCACACCGCGCGCGCCCAGGTGGTTGAGGATGGCCATGCTTTCGCTGATGCGGGCGCCCGTCTCCGTCATCAAGGTGGGCGTCTCCGCGACGGGGTTGATCCGGCGGTAGTCCGCGGTGGTGACGTCCTCCGGCATGGCGATGCGGCACAGCTGGTAGGGCCGGCCCAGCCACTCCAGCGCGACGATGGATCCAAACGAGCAGCCAGAGGGGACACCGTAGAAGAGGGTAGGCAATGCCATGGTGATGCTCCTGTCCGAAGGGGAAGGCGTGATGCCTTCGATGGGGACAAGATGGCCGTGGCAACGCGCGCCGTGTAGACAGCGGAACGCGAACGCAAGGTCCACACCCGTGGACGATGAGGCGCGGCCCTTGAATCTCAATGACATCCATCTCTTCGTCCAGGCCGTGGAGAGCGGTGGCTTCGCCGCGGCGGCACGGCGGCTGGGCATTCCCAAATCCACGGTGAGCAAGCGCGTGGCTGAGTTGGAGGACGCGCTGGGCGCCCGGCTGATTCAGCGCACGTCACGGAGCTTCACGCTGACGGATGTGGGGCGGGACTTCCTCGACCATGCTCGCGCCGCCGTGATGGAGGCGGAGGCCGCGGAGAACGTGGTGCGCCGCCGGCAGGCCGAGCCCCGTGGCGTGGTGCGAATCACCACGTCGGTCCCCACGGCGCAGTTCCGGCTCGCGGACCGGCTGCCCCTGCTGGCGCTGGCGCATCCCAAGGTGCGCGTCGAGCTTCACGCGACGGACCGCTTCGTGGACCTGGTGCAGGAGGGATTCGACATCGCCGTGCGCAGTCACTTCTCGCCCTTGCCTGCCTCGGGCCTTGTGCAGCGCCGGCTCGCGGTGGAGTCCACCGTCCTGGTGGCGTCGCCCGGCTACCTGTCCAGTCGCGGCAGGATTCGCAGGCCCGAGGATTTGAGCGAACACGACGGCCTCCTGACCCACGCCATGGCCACGCAATGGCGGCTGCGCGGGCGGGCGGGGGAGACGGTCACCGTGACGCCGCGGGCACGCATGACCGCCGATGAGACGCTGGTGCTATTGAAGGCGGCCACGGCCGGACTGGGCGTCGTCTGTCTGCCGGAGACCTTTACTCTCGTGGACGTGGAGGCCGGGCGACTGGTGCGTGTGCTTCCCGCCTGGACCGCGGGCACGGTGACGACGACGATCCTGACGCCACACCGCAGGGGCCAGCTGCCCGCCGTGCGCGCCGTCATCGACTTCCTGATGGAGGGCGCTGGCGAGGCGTGAGCCACCTGCATCGACGCGCTTCGCCGACCTGCTACGTCAGACGGACTGATCAACGTTGAGGTTGTGAAATCACTGTTCGCCGGAATTGCTGGAGCATGATATGCATTGCGGTGGGATTGTGACTGCTTGTGCAG
This sequence comes from Corallococcus sp. AB030, assembly GCF_003668965.1. Classification (NCBI taxonomy): domain Bacteria; kingdom Pseudomonadati; phylum Myxococcota; class Myxococcia; order Myxococcales; family Myxococcaceae; genus Corallococcus; species Corallococcus sp. AB030. The sequence continues at coordinate 25,653 of NZ_RAWQ01000080.1, read as the reverse complement.
ACGCCTGCCGCGACTGGATACGCGGTCGGTCGACGGCCCAACTTGCGAGGACTCATGAATACGAGAATGAACCTGTCGATTGTCACGCTGGCTGTTCTGGTGATGTCCACGAGCGCGAGCTTCGCTGCCACACCTGACGTGGGGGATGTGTGTGCCGGGGAAGGCTCGCCGCCGTCCGGATTCCCGAGCTGCGTGTGGTCGATTCCGGTGACGGGTTGCGAGGTGTTGCTCGACACAGTGGGCACCGCCAGCGCGTCGGAACTCCGCCAGGCGTGGGCCGAGGGGCGAGCGCCGAGGCTCGCGCCCCACGTCGTGACCAACGGGGAAGGCACGCTCGCGGTCGATGCGTTGCTGCACGCGACGGGTGAGCTCTCCGGCGTGATCGGCAGTGAGTTGCCGACCTACGAGCTGCCGGACGGCGACGCTCAGGCGACGGTGATGGCTGGCACGCTCATCGGCCCCTGGGGCCAGTCAGGCCAGATGTCCCTGTTCAAGATCGCTTTCTACAACTGGGGCAACGGCCACTGGACGATCATCATCGAAGTCAGTGATCACAATGGCTTCTTTTACGACACCAAGATCGGCTGGGGCTACCTGCTCTGAGTTGACCCGCCCGCTCAAAACCGGGCCCTTGCCGGTGCGCAGGCAAGGGCTCGGGTGCACCTTCTCAAGTGAGTCAATCGCGGGCAGTGGCTGAATCCTCTCCGAGCCAGCTCAACCGTACGCGCGTGCCTCGCGGCTCCAGTGCGTGGATGGACAGCGTCCACCCGAAGCGCTGGGCAAGTCGTTCCACCAGCGACAGTCCGATGCCGTGGCTCTCTCTTCCGGGCTCCACGCGGCCAAAGCCAATCCCCGTGTCGGTCAGGGTCCACGCCTGGGGCTCGATGGTGATCACGATGCGACCCTCGTCAGTGTATGCGAGCGCGTTCTTGAGGAGGTTTCCCATCATCACCCTGGCGACGGATGCAGGGACGGGCGCGTGGACTTCGCCCACGGACTCGATGGTGAGCTCGATGCCGCCACTGCGCCGCAGGTGTCCGTACAACGCGAGCAGCTCTCGCGAGACGCGGTGCAGGTCGCAGCGCTCCTCGGATCGGCGCTCGCGGGCCAGCCAGAGGATGCCCTCCGTCAACAGGCCCATCTGGCTCACGGCCCGGCGCAGCCGGTCGAACGTCTCCGTGTCTCTTGGCGGATCGAGCTCCAGGATCTCCACCGCGCCCTGGGCCACGGCTAGCGGGGTGCGCAGTTCGTGACTCGCGTCGCGGTTGAACCGCCGCTCACGCTCCAACTGCTCCTGGATGCGCGCGTCGCGTGCGAGCAGCGCGTCCCGCAGCGCCCGGACCTCGGCCACTCCGCCGTCATCCTCGGGCGGTGGTGCCCCGTCGGCCCGGATCCACTCCACCATCCGCTCCAGCGGTCGGCCGAGCCGACGGGCCACGAGGCGGGCGAGGAGCGCGGCGGCCAGCAACGCCAGCAACGCACTCGTGAGAAGCAGTCCCGCAGTCCGCTTCAAATTGTCCGTCGTGCTCGTCAGGCGCGTCACGTCGAACGCGAAGTACAGGCGTTCTCCTCCAGCGCCGGGGCGCACCGCGACGTGGAAGTGTCCATGCTTCCCGGCGGACACCTCGTACTCTCTCGGAGGCGCGTCCGGACGCAGGCGCTCCGCGAGCCAGGGCGGTAGCGCGGAGTGGCCGTCATACCGCGTGATTCCGGGGACGTGACCTGGTTCGCTCCGGTCCGCTTCCGCGGCCACGATGCGGCTGAAGATGACGTCCTCGAGGTCGTAGCTGAAGAGCGTGAAGAACCCGCCCATCAGCACCAGCGCGAACGCGGCGGACAGCCCCATGGCGCGCTGGAGTACGGCGCGCACCGACCTGCTGGACCTAGCGCGCATCCAGGCGGTACCCCTCGTTGCGCAGGGTGGTGATGGCATCTTCGAGCCCCAGCCCGGCGAGAGCCTTGCGCAGGGCATAGACGTGCGTGCGCAGCGCGCTGGACTCGGGCGCTTCGTCCCCCCAGAGCCGCTCCGCCAGCGTGGCCGCGGGGACGGCTTCGGGCGCGGCTTCCATCAGCCACCTCAGCAACAGTGCCTCGGTGCGGTTGAGCCGGACGGAGCGCCCACCCCATTGCGTGTGCCCGCTCTCCGGCTCCAGCGTGAGCCCACCCCACGTCAGCTTCCGCCCGCTCGGAGGCACGGGCCGGCGCGCCAGGGCTTCCAGCCGCCAGCGCAGCTCCCGGAGCGAGAACGGTTTGACCAGGTAGTCGTCAGCGCCCGCCTGGAAGCCCGCTTCCTTGTCCTCGAGCGTGTCCCTGGCGGTCAGCATCAGGATGGGCACGAGCCGGGGCGCGACCTGCCGGTATCGCTCGCACACATCGAGGCCGCTCATGCCGGGCAGCATCACGTCCAGCACGATGACGTCGTACGGATGGCCCAGCGCGAGCGCGAGCCCCTCGGGCCCGGTGCTCGCGAAGTCCAACTGGAAGTCCGGCTCCAGGAACCGCGCGATGTTGGCCTGGAGGTCGCGGTTGTCCTCGATGACGAGCACGCGCATGGAAGTAATCCGGATGCTACCCGCGTCTACGTCAAACGAATGTCAGCGCGTAGGTGACGCCTGGCTGACTGTCGCTTCCGCACGCTCCACGGCCTCTCTCACTCGAGGAGTCCCGTGATGATGCGTTCGCTGTTCCTGGCCCTGATGTTCCTGACCACCTCCGTGGCCCACGGCGCGAGCCCCCCGGTCCCCATGGAGGTCCGAGCGGCGGACGGAGAGCGGATTCCCGTCTGGGTCCTCGCCCCAGAAGGGGAGGCGGCGAATCCACCCGTGGCCGTCCTGCTGCACGGCCTCACCCGGAGCAAGGACGACTGGCTGTCGGATACAGAGCCGACCTTCGGAGGGGCCCTGACGGAGCATCTGCGGAGCACCGGTTATCGCGTCTACGTCATGGACGCGCGGCGGCACGGCGCGCGAGCGACCCCCGACGCGCGACCCGGAGCCCTCGCGAAACGTGCGCACGCGGGGGAACCCGGTCCCTATCAAGCGATGATTGTCGACACCGTGCGTGATGCGCAGACGCTCCTCACGCAGGTGCTCGCCAACGGCAAGAAGCCACCGAGGGTACTCGTCGCCGGCTACAGCATGGGCGCCCAGGTGGGCCTCCTGCTGGCCTCGCGCGAGCCTCGGATCACCCATCTGGTGACGATGGTGCCGCCCCATGTCGACCCCTCGCTGGGCGACGCCGCACCGGTGAACCGGATGGGCGGGGTTCATCAGGCCTGGCTGCTGTTGACCGCGAACCGCGATGTCTTCTCCACCGAGGAGGACACCCAGAAGCTGTTCAAGGCCGCGCCCTCCACGCGCAAGACGCGCCGGGCCTTCGACAGCGGGCACGCCCTGCCGCGCGAGTACCTGGACGAGGTCCGTCGCTGGTTGGGCGAGACCTGACAGGCCAACGGAGTGGACCTTTAGGATTCGTATATCTGGACTTTAAAGGTCAACTTCGCTCAGACTCCCGGAGGGACGCCGCCGCCTCTCTTCCGCCTCCCGAGGAGCCATGCCCGACACGACGACCGACGACCTGGCACGCACCGAAGCCTCCCCGCGCCGCAGGCAGCTTCCGCCGACGCGTGAGAGGCCCGTGCACCTCTTCACCATCGACGGCATTCGTTACGAGGCGGTCCGCGAGCTGGTGCTGATGCCGACGGGTGAGCTGCTGATGCTGGCGCAGCGCTTCCCGGAGCACGACAACGCGCTGCCCGGCTTCTGCCTCGTGCGAAGGCTGGCGAACCCCTCCACCTATCTTAAGCGCAAGCGCCTGGGAGAGGAGATTCAGCTGGCCTTCCGCCTTCGCCACCCGGCCATTGCCCAGGTCTTCCACCGCAAGGTGCACCAGGGGGCGCTGCACGTCGTCATGGAGTCGGTGGCGGGTCCTTCGCTGGAGACGCTGGTGAGTGCGGGCGTGGTGCGCGGCCGGCCCGTCTCCGAGGCGTTCGCCCTCTATGTCGGTGCGGAGATCGCGGAGGCCCTTCAACACGCGCACATGCTGACGGACGCGACCGGCCAGTCGCTGGGTGTCATCCACCGTGACGTCAACCCCCGGCACGTCTACGTGGGGACGCAAGGCGAGGTGAAGCTGGCGAATTTCGGCGCGGCGTACTCGCTGGTGGTGGGGCGCGCGGAGTCGCCTGCGAGCCTCGTTCGGGGCGATGTGGCCTACGCCTCGCCGGAGTACCTGGCGCGAGCGCCGCTTTCGCCGCGCTCCGACGTGTTCAGCCTGGGCGTGTTGCTGGTGGAGCTCTTCACCGGCAAGCACCTCTTCGACGTGGAGGACGTGCCGCTCCCTCCCGCGAACTTGCGCTATCTCTTCACGGAAATCGTCTCCTCGCTGCCGCTGACACAGATGCAGGTGTTGCTGGCGAGCTTCGGCCCGGAGGACGTCGAGGAAGCCGTGGCTTCACTCTCCGCGGACGTGAAGGCGATGCTGCATGTCGCGCTGCGCGCCAACCCCGAGGAGCGGTTCGCCACGGCGGCGGACATGCGCGACGCCATGCGAGTCGCCCTGGCGAAGCGGCACCCGGGCTACGGCCGGCAGGAAGCCGCGGCGGAGTGGGCCCAGGTGCTGGTGGAGGGCAGCGTCCTTCGCGACGAAGTGGAGTTCGGCGAAGGAGACCTCTTCGGCAATGGGCTGGACGCCTACGGGTTGGAGGACCTGGACGAGGAGTAGTGCGTCAGCGCGCCAGCGCGGAGGCGACATGGAGGAGGGCCGCGAGGCCCTCCGCGTCCAGCTTGCGCGCGAGGTGGAGGAGACGCCGCAGCTCCGGAGCGTCCTCTTCCTGGGGCTTGGGCTTCGTGCCCTTTCGCACGTCGCCCGTCGCGGTGAGCCCCATCAGCTTCTCTGGGGACACCCGCAGCTCCCGGCAGATGCGGTAGAGGGACGGGACGCTGGGAAGCATCTTCCCTCGCTCCAGGCGGTTGTAGACGGGGTGCACCAGTCCAACGCGCTCCGCGACCTCGGCCTGCGTCAGGCCCAGGTGCTGACGGGCGGCGCGGGCCTCCGTTCCAATGGTGATGCCGAGTTCTTCGTTCATGGCGGGCGCAGCGTAGCCGAGGACACGGAGGGGATGAGTGCTGGAGGTCGAAAAGGTCTCGATGGACTCCACGGGTTGTCTGTCGGGCGCGCGCGAAGGGGAGGGATTCCCGGAATTTTTATGTCTTTGGTAGGGTGCGCGCCCCCGTTGGGAGGATGCCGCATGCAAGCCGCCTGGGAGCCCGAAGGAAGGCCGTCATGATGCGAGGGCCGCCTCCGGCCGTGCTGTCTCCTGGGGTCCAGGTGCTGGGCTACACGGTGGAGCGCCAGCTGGGGCAGGGCGGCTTCGGCACGGTGTACCTGGCGCGCTGCGAGGGCCAGCGCTGTGCGCTGAAGCTGTTGCACCTGCCGCGCGTGGGGGAGCGGGCGGAGCGCGAAGTCTCCATCCTCACCCGGCTGCGGCACCCCAACGTGGTGGGGATCCTGGGCCATGGCTACCTGCCGGTGGTCCAGCCGCAGTTCGCTGTCATCGCCATGGAATACGTGGACGGACCCCGGCTGGACGAATGGGCGGATGCGCACAACCCCACGGCGCGGCAGGCGGCGCACGTGCTGCTGGGGGTGGCGCGGGGGCTCGCCGCGACCCATGCGGACACGGTGGTGCACCGGGACGTGAAGGAGGCCAACATCATGGTGCGCGCCTCGGATGGCGTGGCCAAGCTGGTGGACTTCGGCATTGGCGACTACGCGGGCGCGCGTGACTTGACGGCGGACATCCTCCCGCCCGGGACGGTGGACTACCGCGCTCCGGAGGCGTGGCGCTTCCTGCGAGCCCACCGCGAGGCGCCGGACGCCCGGTATACGGCGGGCCCGGCGGACGACTTGTGGGCGCTGGGACTCGTCTCCTACCGGCTGCTGACGGCGCGCTTCCCCTTCGATGGTCCGGACGCCGCCGGTGTGACGGAGGCGATTCTCTCCAGCGCGCCCACGCCGCCGCACGAGGAGAACGCGCGGGTGCCCCGGTCGCTGGGTGACGTGTGCCTGCGGCTGCTGGGGAAGACACCCGAGGCCCGCACGCCGAGCGCCCAGGTCTTTTGCGAATCCCTGGAGCAGGCGCTGCGTGGCGCGGACGCGACGTGGGACGTGCCACTCTGCGACGCCTATGCCGAGGACTCCGCGACGACGGAGGGCGAGGACCCCGACTCCTTCGAACAGTGGATGCACGAGCCCCGGCACCGTCCCCGACGGGGCAAGCGCCTTCTGGAAGATGCGCCAGCGATGGGCGCGGCTGACCTGGCGAAGGAGGTGCCGCCTCCAGTGTCGCCCGTGCGTGCGGCGCCCGGGAAGCGCGGGGCCTTCCGTGCATGGACGGCGCTCGCCGGAGTGCTCGTCGTTGCGGGGGCGGTGTGGGGGCTCGGGATGTCGCGGATCGCGGAGCCCGTCTCCCTCCGTCAGGAAGTAGCGACCTCTGGCAAGTCACCTCAAGCTGACCGCGCCGCGGCTTTCACCGGACCGAAGACCACCGCCGCGGCCGTCGCTCTCCCCGCGACGCTCCAGGAGGTTTCAGCCACCGTGACGACGCCGCCGAAAGACACGCTGTCCCTTCAACTCCCATCGAAGCCCACGAAGAAGGGCATGCGCGTCATGGCCCGTGCGGTCGGCACGGCGGCGGCTTGCGCGGCGCTCGGATGTCCTGGAACCCAGGTGCGTTCGAGTCCTCCTCCCGAGCCTTGCCCGGTGGGCGCCGTGGAGGCCATGGAGAAACGGCACGTCCGCATTGGTCAATTGCTCGACGCGGGTTTTGGCTTCGATGAGCGGTTCGTCTCCGTCCAGGAGGGCCCAGGTCAGGTGACCCTGGGGGGCCGGGCGGGGGACATCCCGAGCTTGACGTTGCTTTCGGGCCGGCTCTTCGTGAGAGACCGCGTTTATGGACGACTGACATGGGCAACGACGAGGGAGGGCGAGAGCTTTCCCGTGTGCTTCGAGGTCTACGACACGACCGGTGGGCGAGGCATGATGCGAGAGCCTGGAGACGAATCATCAACCAGTGCTCGTATCTTCAATCTCACGACCCTGAAGGCGGTGAGCGAGTTCAAGTAGCCAGACGCTTCTGGGAGAAATCGCCGAGTGACCTCGTCCTCCATTGCCATTCTTCTGGGGCTTCTGCTCGCAAGCGGAGCCGCGACCGCGCAATCCGAAGCCTTGGATTTCGGGCTCGGAGCGTGCCGGATCGAGGTCTCCCCGGAGGAGGTCCAAGCCGCATCTGAGATTGTCATCAGCGCGGGGCTCTCAACGACGCTCCTCTTCGATGTCGACTTGAAGCGCGAGGATGTCGAGTTGGAGGGGCGGGACCGCTTTGAGTTGGTGGACCAGGGGCAGACCACGCTTCGTCTGGTGCCGTCCTCTCGCGTGACTGCCGCCGAAACGTTTCGGCTGGTCGTGCACTTCAGGGACGGGGCCGCGCCAGTCAGCGCGTCCTTTCTTCTGCGAGTTCACCCCGTGAAGGCCCAGCCCCTCGTCGAGATCTATCGGCGGAGGCGGACGGTCGCGACCTATCAGCAAGAGGTGAGGGAGCTTCGGGCCGAGCTCACGCGCTTCAAGGAGGAGAATGCACGGGTGGTGGCGGAACATGAAGCACCTGCTGGACTGGCGGGGCTCATCTCCACCGGAGCCATGGATGAACACGGTGTGCTTGGAAGTAACATGAGCAAAGTCGGCTCCCTGGATGCCGAGAAATGGCTCACGTCATCCTTGGTCAGAACCTACCGCTCCACTGCGAGGGTTGCGGTGGAGACCAAACTGGCAGTGAGCGCCGGTGGTGCACCCTGGCGCGCGAAAGGGGCGATGCTTCGAAACAAGGCCGGAGCAGAGTTGAAGGTGCTTCGCATCTGGCAGGAGCAACCCATCTCGGACGGAGAGTTCAAGCCCCTTGTGGTCGAGGCCGAGGCCCCTGCCGCCTCCGTGCAAGGCCCCTTCTCGCTCAAGCTGTGGGAGGCGGACGGGCCACGGACCCTCACGCTGCGGAACATCACGTTCCCTGACTGGCCCTGAGGCCGCCACAGGCTCATGTGGGCAGATGTCTGGCCCGGACTCCCATGTCGCAGGCGTCGCAACTGGGGTGCGATGCGCGCGATAATCGAGGAAAACGAGGCGGAGCTTGCCTCGCCAACCAGCCGCCCCGAGCAGGGGGGCGAGGGGGAACCACCATGACGACGACCATCCAGCGCAACGCACCCCGGCCCATTGAGACGAAGGCCGCGGAGCCCGCCGCGCCCCAGGCCCCGGCGCGGCCAGTCGCCCAGAACAACGTGGTGCGTCCCGGAACGGGGACGGACGGGTTCCAGCCGGCGGCGGGGACTCAGGTGACGGCGAACCGCCTGGGTGCGACGCCCGCGGGGGCGGAGGAGGTGCGGACGACGAGCGCGACCCCGGTGGCGCCCGCGGCGCTGTCGCCCACGGAGCTGCGTTCGGCGCAGCAGGCCATCGCGAACTCCAGCGACGGCCGGGACGCCACCGCCGTGTCCGAGTGGCTGAGGAACAACCCGGACCCGGCCAAGCAGGCGGCGTTCATGGACATGATGTTCCAGTACGGCCCCGTGGCGGGCGGCATCCTGGACAGCGTGCAGCGGCTGCCGGAGGCGGACCGCACGCGGCTGTCCCAGGCGCTGGACAACGCCTACCGCTCCGGCGCGGTGTCTCCCCAGGAGCTGTCGGCGGCGGTGGCCACGTCCGGCCGCGGTGCGCTGCCCGGGGCGACGCACGAGGGGCTGGCGGGCATCATCGCCGGCACGGGCAACCCGGACCTCATCGAGACGTATGCGAAGGCGGAGATGGCCATCGTCCGCGCGAGCGGCGGGGATGATCAGCAGCGCAGCGCGGCGGTGGCCACGGCGCTGGGGGGCATGCCGCCGGACCGGCTCCAGTCGTTCCTGGCGGCGAACCGGGAGGGCATGGCGGATGTCATCAAGAACATCAACGCCTCCGGCCCGGACGCGAGCTCCTCCCCCGCGCTGGGGCGCCTGCTGGACGCCGCCGGCCGCATCAACCCGCCCACGGCGGAGTCGGTGCAGGTGTTCACGGACTCCATCGACAAGCTGGGGGAGAACCGCGAGTCGCGCGCCGCCGCCGCCCGCTTCTTCACCCAGCATGGTGACGCGGTGCTGTCGTCGCTGCAGGACAGCTCGGGCTCCCTGGGGCTGGATGGCCAGAAGAAGATGTCCGAGTTCTTCGCCCGGACGCTCTTCTCGCCTCCGCAGGACTTCGCGGGCAGCGACGCGTTCCGCCAGAACGTCATGCAGCGCCTGGAGACGATGAACACCGGGCTCGCGCAGCACGCCAACGAGAACCCGCCCTCGCAGGACGCGAAGCGCAGCGCGCGCCTCATGGGCAGCCTGGTGGGCTCGCTGGAGGGCGGCTTCCAGGTGTCCCTGGACGAGCTGGGCAAGCGCAACGAGGCCGTGAAGGGCATGGTGGATCTGCTCTTCTCCGCCAAGGGGCTCCTGCCCAACCTGCCCATCCCCGGCGCGGGCAAGCTCAAGGACCTGACCGTTGATCAGCTCCAGCGCTGGGTGACGTCCAGCCTCCAGGAGCGGGCCCAGCAGCCCTCGCAGGCCATCCCGTTCCACCGCACCTTCGGTGAACAGATCGCCAACCCGGACCTGCGCACCGACTATGATGCCGCCCGCGGCGACGCCTTCCTCAACCGCCAGCGCGGTCTGAGCCGGTAGCAGCGCGGTTGCTCCGGGGGGCGTGAAGGGGAGGGGGCCGAGCGCCTCCTCCTCATGCACTGGAGAAACGCATGTGGCTCAAGTGGTCGAGCGGCGTCGGTGTGGCGGGCTCCTTGCTCCTGGGCTTTGCCCTCAACGGGGTCCTCAGCCTCGGTACGGCCGCCTCGGCGCCCCGTGCCGCTCCCCAGCGCTTCGTTCCGGTGTCCCGGCTGGGAGCTGAAGCCCGGGATGCAAGGGACTTCCCAGCGGGGCTGCAAGTGGAGGCCCGGGTCGAGGACAGTCGCGGCCAGGTGGTGCCCAGAGGGTTTGCTTCCTTCGTCCTGCCCCTCGTGGGCTGGTGTGGCAGCGAGCCGAGGCGCCTCGGGCGGGTGGCCTTCACGGGCGGTCAGCTTCGGATGTCGCTGCCGGGCCCTCAGCGGATTCACGTCGTCGCCGAGGACGGGCGTGCTGCCCGGGTGTCGGTCGAGAAGGGCGTCGGTTCGAAGGTGACGTTGACGGTGGTGCTGCCAGACCATCCCTCCGCGCCGGTTCGGCCCGGGAAAGCCCTGCCTTGGGCCCTGCCCGAGCGGCCTCCCTACCGGGTCGCGATCCTCGCGATGCCAGGAACTTCCCGTGCGGAGCACCCGCAGCCGGTGCCTCCCGAGTTGGTAGCAGTCCTGGATGAACAACTGAGGGACGCGGGCTTCGCGACGCAGACGGTCCCTACCACTTCGGCAAGCACCGAGGCGGTCAGGGAATGCCATCGTGGGCGTGGGCGCGACTTCGACGCATGCGCTCAACGGGCCTTGCAGAGCATTTCCGCCGAATCCGTCATCGTCCTCGCCAATGGTGCCTTGGGACGGGTGACGTATTCGGAGGTGGAACTGGCCGCTACGTCGCATCGCATCTGGGGCGACTTCCAGATGGAGAGGGACCTGGTGGCGCAGGGCAGGCAGGTCGCTCGGTGGCTGGTGGATACTCACCTGTGGGAGGGCCGGTGGGGGGCCACCCGTCAGGGGCCGCCTCGGGATGCGTGCGAGTACCTCGCCGGTGCGCGTTTCGAGAGAGTCGATTCTTCCGGTGACGGCAGCAGCGTCATCGACTTCCCGGCCGGTTCTCCCAAGTCATTTCGTCTGAGGGGCGAACGCAGCGACAACGATCCGCTGGACTGTGACGGTTGGCAGCTCGTTTCGCGTCAGGGCCACTCCGGGCCTCCGCGCCTGCTCGGAACGGTGGATCCCCTGACAGGACGCCTCACCCTCGATAGAACGGAATACGTCCGGGCGGGAGTCGTCAGACCTGCTCAGGAGTAGCACGAAGAAGGAGTCCAGCACGCATGCGCATCGCAATGAGTGGCACGCACCGCGTGGGCAAGTCGACGCTCATTGAAGACCTGGGGGAAGAGCTCTCGGAGTATCGGGTCGTCGACGAGCCGTACCACCTGCTCGAAGAGGAGGGGTACGAGTTCGCGTCTCCACCGTGTCTGGAGGACTTCCTCGAACAGCTCCGTCGCTCCCTGGCGCTGTTCGAAGAAGAAGACACGCGAAGCGTCCTGTTTGATCGCTGCCCCCTCGACTTCCTCGGGTACCTGCTGACGCACGAGGACTCCGATGCGTTCGACGTCGAGGAGTGGCTGACGCGGATCCGTTCCACCCTCAAGACCCTGGACTTCGTCGTCTTCGTCCCCATCGAGGAGCGAGATCGCATCCGCCTCCCCGCGCACGAAGACTCGAATCTGCGCAGGGAGGTGGACGAGAAGCTCGCCTGGCTATTGCTCGACGACCCTTATGACCTGGGAGTGGAGGTCCTCTCCGTCCACGGGGCTGGTGCCTCGCGGGTCTCCCAGGTCATCGAGCGCCTCAAGCGAGGCTGACGCCGTCTGGACTACCGGGCGGCGACCTGGTCCGCGGTGAGGCAGGGCTCCACCCGCTCAGGGACCACCAGGAAGGGCTCGCGGTCCAGCGTGCGGGACGTGCCCAGCGCGCTGTCGCCAATGGTGCCGCCGCCGTCGAACATCAGCACCGACCAGTCGTTCTGCGACGCGGGGAACACCGTGGCGCTGCTGCCGTCGCGGTTGAGGTCCCGGGCGTAGGTGGCCGTCTGGATGGTGCCGTTGGCGTTCATGTCCAGGTTGGCGCTCGCGGTGCCAGCAACCTGGACGTTGACGAAGCGCAGCCCGCCAATCTTCGCCAGGTCCGCCTCCGTGGTGGGGGCCACGGGCGTGAACGCCGCGACCTCGTTGATGGTCGCCTCGCTGAAGGACGCCACTCGCACGCGCGAATAGTCGAACACGTTCGCCGCGCCGCTGATGGTGAAGCCATACACCTGATACTCGTAGTTCATGATGCTCAGGTAGTTGGGCTTGTAGTTGGCGTTGTCCGTGCCGCCGTGGCGCAGGCCGATGTTGTGCCCCAGCTCATGCATGATGGTGCCGGCCTGCTGCAGCTCCGTGCCGCCCGGCGTGGACCAGCCGCCCAGCGTCACCACGAAGTCGTGGGCCGGGATGCCTCGCGAGATGCCGCTGGAGGTGCCTCCGCTGTAGGTGTTGGCGAACAGCATGTAGTGGAAGAACGGTGCGCGGGCGGCGGCGAAGTACTTCGCCTTGATCTTGTCGAAGTCCGTCCACACCGGGTTCAGGTCCGTGTCCGCGTCCGCGGCCGCGATCTGCTGGTCCAGCGCCAGGTGCAGCGTGATGCCCGTACTGCCGTCTGGGTTGGACACGGGCGCGTTGGCGAACGCGGTGATGACCCGATTGAGCGCGCCCTGCGTGGGCTGGCGGTTGGCGTAGTAGTCCGCCTCGATGAAGATGTCCTTGCGGCGTGCGTTGGCGCCCAGCGCCGGCAGGTTCACACCGCCGGAACCGAACAGCTCCGCGTAATCGCTCAGACGGTCGCCGTCCGTATCGGTGCTCTGAGGGTTGGTGCCGTACTGCGCCTCCACCTTGTCGCAGACGCCGTCGCCGTCCGTGTCCACGTCGGAAGCCAGGCACCCGGGCGCGGCCTGCACGACCATGCCCTGGGCCACCGCTGCCTCCGCCAGCTCCTCCAAGCCTTCACCTCCACCACACCCGTTCACTCCCAGCAGGACCACGGATGCCGTCAGCCAGCGCTTCTGGAGCATGGACATAGCCTTCCCTTGGGGGGCATGGACCGGCGTCAAGCCAGCCCGAACCGCCTTGGGGTATTTACTAGATATTCTGCTTTTACGTCTATGTCCTGATGTCCGGTGCTGAAGCCTGGAGCTTTCTCTTCGGAGCGGATTCGCGGAGCGCCGTCACGCTTCCGTCACGCCACCGGGGCTATCCAGGGGACCTGCCAGGCCGGAGGCAGGAAACATCGCTCCTCTCCACGCCCGGAACGTCCATGCCCCTGAGACGACGACTTCCTGTCGCGCATCGCGCGCGCATTCCCTTTCTTCCTTCCCCCGGAGCCTCACGTGGACGCAGATGGCGAGCTTCTCTCCTCGTGGGCGCGCTCGCGTCCCTTCCGCTGCTCCACTGTGCTCCCGCCCCCGCGAGCCCGCACCCGGTCGCGGCCCAGGCGGCCTCGCTGGGCCTTCCGTCCGATACGGTCCTGGCGACGGAGACGGTGAACGGGTTGGCCGTGGGGACACTCCCTGGACAGGGGCTGGTCCGCCATAGCGGCACGGCGGCCTACTCCATCCCGTTGTGGGTGCCGGACGGCCGCGCGGGCATTCAGCCCGGCCTGGCGCTCCAGTACGACAGCGGCGTGGGCAACGGGGAACTGGGCGTGGGCTGGTCGCTGTCGGGCCTGTCGCGCATCACCCGCTGCCGCCGGACCACCCTCCACGAGGGCGCGGACCGGGAGATCCGGTTCGACAACGGCGACGCGGGCGACCGCTTCTGCCTGGATGGTCAGCGGCTGGTGCTGACGGGCGGGCCCACGGGGACCGCCAGCCCCTACGGCGGCCACCAGTCCGAGTACCGCACCGAGCAGGATGCCCACATCAAGGTCGTGTCCTTCAGCCCCGACGCGCGGGGTCCCACGTCCTTCAAGGTCTTCCTGAAGGACGGCCGCATCCTGACGATGGGCGGGGGCGTCAACGCCTCGCTGGAGGGCCCGCGCGCGAGCGTGACGCTGAGCTACCAGAGCCCCTCCGTGCCGCGCTTCTACACGACGGACTACAGCCAGCAGGTCCGCTGGGCGTGGGGCGTCTCGCGAGTGGAGGACCGCTCCGGGAACTACCTCCGGGTGGACTACCGCCTCCAATCCCACCCGAGCGATCCCTCCGCCATCGAGCAGCTCCCGGACCGCATCGACTACACGGCCTCCACGGCGGATCCGCAGGGCACGACGACGCGGTCGGTCCGGTTCCAGTACGAGGCGCGGCCCGACCCGAGCGACGCCTTCGTCGGCGGGCTCAAGCAGAAGCACACCCAGCGGCTGAAGCGCATCGAGATGTGGGGCCCGAACCCGGCGACGACGGGCCTGCTGCGCTCCTACACCCTGACCTATGGCCTGGCCACGCTCAGCCAGCGAAGCCGGCTGGACGCGGTGCAGGAGTGTGATGGCGCGGGCGTCTGTCTGCCTCGCACGCGCTTCACCTGGACCCCGGGGGACGCGACCTTCACGGAGATCGACACGAACATCGCCCACAGCGAGGGCCACCTGCTCACGGGCGACATCAACGGAGACGGGCGCGACGACCTCATCCAGGGCGCGTCGTTCTTCTTCCTGAGTACGGGGACCGGCATCGACGCCACGCCCCGCACCGTGAAGTACTACGACAGCCTTTGCCCCGACGGAGAGGAGCGGTACCTGGACATCGACGGGGATGACCGGCTGGAGCTGGTCATCACCGGGAAGAAGTTGTCATCGCTCGGCGGCTATCAGTACCGGAACTGCCTCTACCGTCCCACGGCCTCCGGTTCCCCCACGGCGTTCGAGTTCGTCGACGACCCGCAGGAGCCCTGGGTTCACCAGGCCCGTGGCCTGTACGTGCTCGACCTGAACGGCGACGGCTTCGCGGAGTGGGTTCGGGGCGTGGGTGCCTACGGGCAGGGTGGCACGCCGGGGCAGACGCTGGGCTACCGGTTGAACAACGCGGGCACGCTCGCCAGCTACGTGACGACGACGCCGCGGCACGAGAACAACGTCCGGGGTTACGCCGTGGACGTGAACGGCAGCGGGAAGTCGAGCCTGCTGCTCCGCTCCACGGGCGTGGGCTTCCAGGCGTACGGGCTGGAAGGCACGACGAACACCGTGGTGACGCAGCCGCTGTCGCTCGCCCAGGACGACGGCAAGCAGTACTACTTCGCGGACGTCACGGGCGACGGCCTGATGGACGCCGTGGCCGCGCAGGTGGGGCAGGGGCAGCTGCGCGTCGCGGTGAACACGGGACATGGCTTCGCCGAACCGGTGGCCTGGAACGTGGGCGCCCAGAACCACACGGTGGGGACGCTCAACCTGGATGACTCGGGCGTCCGGGTCGTGGACTACAACGGCGATGGCCGGCATGACCTGCTGCTGATGGGCGGGAGCTCGGATCCGCTGGCGCCCACGCTGCCGCGAAAGGTCACCGTGCTCGTGTCGACGGGCACGGGCTTCACGCAAGTCCGGCTGCCGTTCATGGTGGGCAGTCAGTTCCCCGGCACCGCCACCGAGCCCGCGGGTTGGGACTGGTCCAACGTGCTGGACGTGAACGGCGACGGACAGCTGGACTTCGTCCAGGTCGTCAACGGCACCCTCCACGTCTACGTGCGCCAGGGAACGCCCGGCGACCTGCTCACGCGCGTGGATGACGGCCTGGATGCGTTCGAGCGCTTCGAGTACGCGCCGCTGTCGGACGCCAGCGTCTACACTCCGGCGCAGAGCTGCGCGTATCCCACGCGGTGCGCACGCACGGGGCTGTGGTTGGTGCGGCTCCACGAACAGGACTCGGGGCTCACCCAGCCTCGCGCCATGAAGTTCACCTACCAGGATGGCCGCTTTGACCGGAAGGGACGCGGCTGGCTGGGGTTCGCCCGGCGCGTCGAGCAGGATCTGCTCCGCCTGTCGACCCGCACCGCGACGTACGACAACGTCACGCGCGAGGGCACGTTCTACGTGAAGGCCGGGCTCCCGCTGGAGCTGCGGACCGTGATCCCCCTGGAGGACGGCGGCACCTACGAAGTGGTGACCTCCAGCACCTACAAGGCGGACTCCCGTCACGGCGGCAAGGTGCTGGACGTGTACCCGGAGACGCTGGCCTGGCAGGAGAAGGAGGGCGGCTATCTGCTGTTCCAGGGCCAGAAGACGCGGGCCCAGGATGCCTACGGCAACGTGACGCGCCTGGAGGAGCTCACGGACGAAGTCGTCAGCGGTGCCGCCAGTGGGAACCGCTACCGGATGCTCACGACCGCGCAGTTCGACACCTCCGAGTCGGACTGGCTCATCAGCCAGCAGCGGCGGCTCAGCCAGACCGACACCGTCCTGGACGGAGGGACGCGGACGCGGGTCGTCGAGCACGACTACTCCCCGGCAACGGGGCTGCTCCATCGGACGCGGGTGGAACCGACGGCGCCCGCGGGCGTCGTCGACGGTGGTTCGGAGATGCTGCTCACGACGACGTACGAGCGGGACGCGGGCTTCGGGCTCGTCTCCGCCGTGGTGTCGGAGGGCTCGGGCCAGGTCCGCACCGAGCGCATCGCCTACGACGACCTCGACCAGACGTACCCGAAGACGTTCACCAACGCGCTGGGGCACACGCAGGAGGTCGCCCGTCATCCGGGGCTCGGGGTGGTGGGGGCCGTGCAGGATCCGAACGGGGTCCAGGTGAAGTACCGGTATGACGGGCTGGGCCGGCTGCGCTTCGAGGACTCGCCCGACTCCGCGGACGTGACGTACAGCCACCTGGCGGATGCGACAGGCCGGCCGAAGGTCTCCGCTTCCGTGAAGACGGGGCCCACCACGTCGCGGAGCGCGGAGCTCACCTACGACCGGCTGGGGCGGGAGGTGCTCCGCCGCTGGCAGGGATTCGACGGGGCGTATGTCGTCATGGAGCAGGTCTACGACGCGAAGGGGCGCCCGGTGTCGCGGGCCCTGCCGCACCTGGAGTCCGCGCCCGCGGCGTCGTTCACCAGCACGTACGACAACCTGGATCGTCCGCTGCGGGAGCAGCACCCGGACGGCACGTTCAAGGAGCGCAGGTTCTCTGGCCGCTACGTCACCAGCTTCGATGAGAAGCGGAACACCACGGTCCTCCAGTTCGACGACCTGAAGCGCGTGAGCGGCAGCGCCGACTTCGAGTTGGAGGGCGGCGGGCCCGGTGTCTACACGTATTACACCTACGGCCCCTTTGGAGTGACGACGGGCGTCCGGCAGCCTGGCGGCGTGAACATCACGTCCTTCGAATACGACGTGCGCGGACGCCGGATCCGCATGGTCGATCCGGACGCGGGCGATCGCCGGTTCAACTTCAACGCGTTCGGGGAGCTGAAGGACACGCGTGACGCGATGAGCGCGCTGACCACGTACACGCGAGATGCCCTGGGACGGATTACCCAGGTGGACAAGTCCGACGGCCGCTCCAACTTCACCTGGGACACCGCGCTCCATGGCATTGGCAAGGTGGCGGTGAGCACCAACGCCAGCCATTACGCGGTGGTCCGGATGGAGACGACGTTCGACGCGCTGTCCCGTCCGAAGCAGACCTCGTGGATCGCCAACAACCTGGGCTTCCTCGCGGACATCGACCGTGCGTACGACGCCTATGGCCGACTCCAGACCCTGACCTATCCCGCCGTGACGGGCAGGGCGCGGCTCCAGGTGGAGCGCCTGTACAACGACCGGGGCTACCTCCGCGCGGTGCAGGACCCAGCCAACCAGCACGTCTTCTGGGAGGCGCAGTCCTACAACGCCTATGGCCAGCTCACGGCCGAGCGGATGGGCAACACCGCGGAGACGGTGCGGCAGTACGACCTTGACGGGAAGGTCCGCTCCATCCGGACCACCCTGGGCCTGACGACGCTCCAGGATCTGGCCTACACGTACGAGTCCAACGGCAACCTGTCCCAACGCGAGGATCTGTTGGCCCAGACGGTGGAGAACTTCACCTACGACCGGTTGGATCGACTGACGACCTGGAAGGTGGCGCAGGGCGGGAGCCTGTCCGAGCTGCGCTACCACCATGCACCGAACGGCAACCTCCTGGACCGGACGGTGGTGTCCGGCCCGGGCTCCACGGTGACGTATGGGTATGGCGCGGGAGCCGGCCCGCACGCCGTGACGAGCATGACCCAGGGAGGCGTGACATCGTCGTACAGCTACGACGCCAACGGCCGGCAGCTCACGGGGGCGGGGCGGCAGGTGTCCTATACGTCGTTCGACCTTCCTTCCACCCTCACCGTGGGTGGCCAGCCGACGCTGTATTTCTACGACGCGAACCGGCGGCGGGTGGGCAGGTCCACGCAGGGCAGCACGACGGATCAGACGCTGTACGCGGGCGAGGTCTACGAGCAGCGGCGGAAGAGCTCCACCGTCGAACACGTCTTCAAGATCCACGGCGCGGACCGGCAGGTGGCGCAGGTGGTCTGGACGCAGAGTGGCGGCACCTTCCAGCCGGACCGGGAGCTGTTCCTGCATGTGGACCCGTTGGGCTCCACGGAGACCGTCACCAACGCGCAGGGGGCCGTGGAGGAGCGGATGAAGTTCGATCCCTTCGGGAGCCGCCGCTCACCGACGTCGCTCACCACGCCCATCTCGCCGCCCTTGGGTGCCGTGCACCTGGGCTTCACGGGACACGAGCCGGACGCGGAGTCGGGGCTCATCAACATGAAGGGGCGCATGTATGACCCCGTGTTGGGCCGGTTCCTCAGCGCGGATCCGCACGTCACGTATCCGCACTTCGGGCAGTCGTACAACCGGTACAGCTATGTCTTGAACAACCCGCTCGCGTTCGTGGATCCGACAGGGTTGGACTCGACCGGACCGGGGGATGGTCCCTCGGGCGGAGGAGATGGCTCGTCAGGCCCCGGTTCGTCCTCGGGAGGCGGGAGCTATTCGAGCGGCGGCCCGACCTATGGGCCGCAAAGCGATGGCTCCCGTGGTTGGGGAGAGACGTCAACCGTCACGGGGCCCAGCACCAGCTGCGGAGGGTGTGGGCGCGGGAGGGGCGCCGAGGCCGACTCGGATCCGACCGGCAAGGAGAGCACCCGCGACGACAGCGGGGTGAACATGTCCGTGGAGCTCACGCCCGAGGAGGCCTGGCTGTTGAATGGGAGCGGGGGACCGATCCTCTCGGTGACCGCGAATCCTCGGGGGCCCACCCCGCCAGCGTTCCAGCCGGACGTGACCATGACGCAGTCCGAGCGGGTGGAGAGCTGGGCCTGGGCGTTCGAGATTGCCTTCTCCTGGGCAACAGGCACGGGGGCCCGGGAGCTTCATTTCGACGCGGACTCCGTTCCCGTGAAGGCCATGCGCTCCAGCATGTCCTATGTCAGCGCCCGCAATGAATGGATGGAGGCCGTGGACATGGCGGGAGGCAAGTATCATCCCATGCGGGTCCAGGGGAGCAATGACAGTCAGGGTGTGTTCGCGTTCGTCATTGGGCACTACCGCGCGACCTTCAGCCCGAACCCGGACGGGAAGACGATGACGGTCACGCTCTTCAACAGGTCTTCGTGGACGTCCTACCTGCACAAGGCCTTCAGTGGAGCCTTCGAACCGCCGAATGAGGCGCCGAGCTGGGATCGCAGTGAAAGCGAAGGCACCAACTGGAGCATCGAAGGGTATGAGCTCTGGGGGATGCCCTTCTCCAACGTCTACCAGGTGTTCTCCTGGCAGGAGTCACTGCCACAGATGGGTGAGCTCCCGCAGTAGAGCCAACCGCTGGACTGAGCCTCTGTTGAGGTCCAGACGCCACCGCCGGGCCCCCGTGACGGGGACCCGGCGGTCGTGTCAGCCCGGGCAGGAGCGTCAGGAGGGGCTGCGCGTGGCCGGGCTCCTGATCCGGGACCGTGAGGGGTGGGTGGTGAGCCGGCAGGCATTCGAGCAGGAGCAGGTCGTGCAAGCACAGACCCTGCGCTCCCGACTTGAACTCAAGGGACGGGACGGCAGTCCCTTGCCGCCGGGGGAATACACGGTGGAAGCGCTGCTCTTCAGCGAGCCGGAGGGAGAGCCGACCGTGGTTCAGGCCCGGTTCCGGCTCGCCTCTTGTGCGTTCTATTGAAATCAGAGGTCGCGGCCCGGCAGCTGTCCCACCGCGGGCAGGAAGCCCAGGTCCCGGACGTGGACGAACCCGGCCGGGGCCTGCGTGGACGTGGCGAAGACGCCCACCAGTTGCGCGTGCTTCCACAGCTTCAGCGGCCGCCGCTGCCCCGGGCTGTCGCTGTCCACGGCGCTGTACAGGAAGCCCTCGATGCCCTGGTCCCCGTTCACCATCTTGAGCGAGTAGCCGGAGGCGCCGTCACAGGTGGACGTGTCTGTCAGCAGGTAGCGCCCATGGCTGTTGGCGCAGCGGTACAGCGGCTTGATGAGGGTCCCCATGCGCTTGCGGATGTTCGCGGGCAGCTTCGGGGTGAGCAGGGGCCCCTCCATGCGCAGCGCGCCGAACGACGACGCATCCGCCACCCCGTTGCCATCCAGGTCCGGGGAGTACCCGGACACGTCCGCGCCACCGGGATGCTCCTGGAGGTCCACCGTCACCGCGGTCGTCGTCAGGTAGCCCGTCTCCCCGCTCTTGAATCCCACCAGCGCCCGGTCGATGAAGAGCGAGTAGGACACGAGCATCGTGGCCGTGCCCATGTTCGCCACGTTGAAGTCCTCGCAGGACCGCACCATCCGGCTGGGCTGCATGACCGCGCGGTTCACGCACGTGGCCTCCAGTGACAGCGTGTCCCAGCGCGCCTTGCCCAGACACAGGGGACGGACCTCGCCGCAATCGCTCATCTCCCAGATGGCTTCCAGCGCGTAGCCCTCGGTGCCCACCGTCTTGGGCAGGCGTCCGCCAGGGCTCATCGCCACCGCGGCCTGCGGCCCCCGGAAGGAGATGGGCGTCCCGTCCAGCGTGTTGCTGCGGCCCTCGCCGCAGTAGTCCGCCCGGGCCATGCGCGTGCACAGCTGGTGGTACGCGAGCGCCTGGCCCTCCGGGTACTCCGTGGCCCAGGGCGGATATCCCCAGTCGACGCACTTGGCGATGACGCCGCCGCCCACGAAGAACGGTTGGGACGCGGAGCCCTCGTTCTTTGGCGCGCACGCGAAGGTGAAGTAGTCCGGGTTGCGGATCAGGTCGCCGCCCGCGGACCAGGCGTGGGGCACGGGAATCGCGAAGCCGCTGCCGGTGGGACACAGCGGCTCGGGCCGCTTGTCCTCCGTGGACGCCGTCACGCGGTACTCCCAGCGCGCCTTGCCCGCGTAGAGGTTTTCCGGAGTGCACTCCGCCGTGGGCGGCGTGATGTCCTCGTGACAGCGGGCCTCCGCGATGACGAGCTTCACCGTGCGGCCCTCGAACGGCGCCTGGAACGTCGTGTTCACCAGCGACGGTCCCTCCAGGAACCGCGCCGCCACGGGAGGATTTCCGCCCGAGCAGCCCTGCGCCGTGATGACCCGGCCGTTCAACGTCAACGCCTTGGCCGGCGCGCACGTCACGCCAGCGGGGGGCTCTGGCACCTCCACGGTCGCCAGCGGGATGTTGATGGATTCAAAGCGCCCCGTGCCGTGCAGCTGCGTGCCCTGCGCGCTGTTGCTGGGCGGCGGCTCCGCGCTCGCGCCCGCGGCCGTCAACATCACCGCGCCCAACAACGCGCACCTCCAGGTCTTCACCATGTGTCCGTCGCTCCCCGTGTTCAGGCGGCTTCACGGAGGCGCCCCAACGCGTCCCCCGCAATCACATGAACGCTGGAGCTGTCGGAAATTCGCGCTGGAAACAGGGTTTCGTGGAGGTGTGCAAGCCTTGCCGTGCATGCAAGGTTTGCACGGTCGCGCGCGCGTCCGGATGTGCAAACATTGCACATCCGGAAGGTGCTCACTTCAGCAGGGGTTGCCTTCGAAGACCTCCGCGCCCGCGCGCACGCGGATCCGGGTCGAGCCGTTCTGCGTCGCGATGCCGGTCACCCGCACCTTGGTGTAGACCGAGCCCGAGCTGTCGGGGACGTAGAAGCGCAGCTTGCAGGAGCCCGGAAGCCCGAAGATCGGCGGGGTCCAGACGCCCGAGCCGCTCACCGTGCCAATCGATTGCCACGTGGTGCTGACGATTCCCCATGCGTCTCCGGAAACGAAGAGGGCGTTACAGGCGGACTGGGTGGTGGGCGCCGTCGCCGGGACGGCCTCCACGTAGGCGCGGGACGGCCTGCCCCCGATGTTCGTCACGTCGACCACGAAGCGGTCCGTGCACGAAGGCTGCCCGTACGTGGCGTCATTCGACGTCGCGTAGACAGGGACGTAGCCCGTCTTGCGGCAGTTCCAGACATAGGGAACCGTCGCGCCGTCCGGCTGCGCCAGCACGGTGCTGCTGGTCAGGCACGGGAGGACCGGGGGGAGGGTGATGCCCAGCGCCTCGCTGGTGCCGCCAACCTCCGCCTCCTGCCCTGGCAACGGGGTCTCTTCCTCCAGCGGACCGCCACAGGCGGTGACGAGCGAGGCGGTGACCAGGAGAGCGGCGGACGAGGTGAAGCGCATGGGACGACTCCGGAAGGGGCGAGGAAGAACAACGCTGTGTCGAGCCCCGTGCTGTTACGTTCCGTGCCGCGCATATTCCCCCACCATTTCCACGGCCTTTTCGGCCCCCGGGGATGAAGGGGCCACGCACCTTCCAGACAGTGGTTCCAGTACCAATGCCAAACACTCCGTGGAATCAAAACAGCACGGCAAGGCACTCCGGGCCGGGAGTCGGGTGGTATCTTCCGTGCCCATGGACCTGCGAATCGTGCTCGGCGTCGCATTGATGCTGGTGTCGCCCGCTTGGGGCTAGCCCGCGGTCTCCCCGGGCCCTGACTTCCAGGCCCGGATGTCCGCCGCGTCCCGGGCCTACGAGGATCTCGACTACGAGCACTCGATCGAGCAGCTCGACGCGGCGAAGGCGGTGGCGCGCGACGGCGGGGAGCAGGGCCGGGTGGCCATCCTCCGGGGCATCGTGCTCGCGGACCTGGGGCGCCGTCAGGAGTCGCTGTCCGCCTTCAAGGAAGGGCTGTCGCTGGTGCCCGACGCGAGCCTTCCGGTGAAGGTGTCCCCCAAGGTGTCACGTGACTTCGAGGAGGTGCGCCGGAACGTGCAGCGTGAGCTGGTGCGCAGCCCCCGGCCACCTCCGGACGCACCGGTCGCGATAGCGGATGTGCGGCCCGAACCCGCTCCGTCGCCCGGTCTCGTGCCAGCACCGGCGCAGGAGGAGGTGCGCCGCACGCCGGTGCTTCCGCTGGCGTTGCTGGGCGGTGGCGTGGTGCTCGGAGGCATTGGTAGCTACGTGGGCCTCCAGTCGCGGAGCAACGTGAACGCCGCGCGCGATGATGAGTTCTACAGCGACCGGACCGCGCACCTGGACAGCGCGCGGGGACAGGCGCTCGCGGCCAACATCCTGCTGGGCGCGGCCGTCACCGCCGCGGCCGGCGCGGCCATCACCTGGCTGCTCACGGGCGATTCGCCGTCGCCGCGGACGGAGGTCTCTCCATGAAGCGCGCCGTGGCCGTGGGACTCGGACTGCTCTGCATCACCTGCACGGTGCCGGACATCGAGGAACTCGAAGCGGAGCGCCCCAGCGGATGCGACGCGAGCCATCCCTGCCATGTCCAGGTGCGGATGACCTTCGACGGCTTCCGTCCAGGCTGCGTCACGCTGCGAGTGGTGGACGCGGAGGATGGCTCCAGGACCTTCGAGCTGTCGGTGCCCGAGGGAGCGGGCGAGACAGGCTTCGTGCGTCGCACCGGGTGGAGCGACATGGTGAAGGTGACAGCCTCCGCCCGCGAGCGCTCGTGCGCGGGGCAGGAGGTGGCCACTGCATCCTCGCAGGTGGAGGTTCCGGAGGAGGACACCGCCAGCGTCGAGCTGACGTTGAGTGCTCGGGATGATGACGGGGATGGCTACGTGAGCACCGCCACCCGGGGGACGGACTGTGACGATCACTCCGTCTCCATCTCCCCGGGGGTGGAGGAGCGCTGCGACTTCCTGGACAACAACTGTGACGGCCGCCAGGACCCGGTGCCCGTCTGTGAAGGCGTCGACTGGAGGACGACCGAGCGCTTCCCTCTGGCGACCTTCCGGGACGTGGCGCCCCATGCGCGCGGTCAGGCTTGGCTCGTGAGCGACAACAACGACGTGCTCGCCCACGTTCGTCGGCAGGCCGATGGTGGCTTTGACGTACAGCCATTCACCGACTGCCACGGAGCCTGGTCCACCGCGTGGGCGCGGCCGAGCGACGGGCGGGTGTTCATGGGCTCCTGGATGGGGCAGCTCGCCACGCGGCCGCTTGTCTCCGAGGAGCCCTGCACGCTGACGTCCTTTGACGGGGGAGGGGCGGCCATCCAGGACCTGGTGGGCTTCGAGGCGGACGGAGGCACGACGCTCTATGCGGTGAGCGAGACCGGGGACATCCTCCGCTGGGACTATCCGGCGGAGCCCCAGCGGGTGGAGCACGTGGACGCGGACCTGCGCTCCATCCACGGCCTCGACCCTCGAACGCTCATCACCGTGGGTACCAACGGCAAAGGGCCCGTCGCGTACCACGTCAACGCCGATGGAGGTCCGTGGTTGCGGGAGCCGCTGCCTCAGTTGATCTCGGGGCAGGACGCCCTGCAGGCCGTGCACGTGGTGGCGCCGGGCCTGGCCTACGCGGGCGGAGCCCAGGGGCTGTTCCTGGAGCGTGCGGCGGGCACCTGGAGCACGAAGCCGACGTATCCCATCTACGTGGATGGTGGCGTCGCACCCGACCTGCTGGACGTGGTGTCCTTCGGACAGGGCGTCGTCTTCGCGCACCTGGACTCGGACGACCTCGTCCGCTTCGACGGAGTGGCGTGGCAGGACTTCCTCTTCGGCACCCAGGGCTTCACGACCCTGGAGGGGCTGTCGTCGGACGAGCTGTGGAGCGCCACCGAGGATGGGACCGGGTTCTACTGGGGACCCTAGATGGAGCCTGCCCGCAGCACCGTGCTCACGTACGAGAGGGACAGGCCCTGCCGATCCCCGGCCCGCCTTCCGAGGAGATGGACCTCCGTCGCGGAGGTGTTCCAACGGCTGTGCAGGGTGTACTCCCGGGTATCCCAGTAGGCGTCCTCGGCGGCCATCAGTGCCCGCTCGTTCATCTGCTCCAGGGATGAGGCGTCCGGGGGCCGCCGCTCCTGGACCGCCTGGATGGTTTCGGCGACGAAGGCGAGACCGGCGAGCGCACTCAACACGGCCCTCTGACGGGCGGCCTCCTCCGCCGAATCCCGGGTTTCATCCGGCTCGCCGAACTTCGTTTGGAGCATGCTCGCGACGCCGCGGTGGGCCTCGCGGAGATCTCCCTGGGGGCCAAGGTAGAGGGTCACCGCCGCGAGCTTCTCCTGGTCGAAGGAGAAGCGAATTGTCGCGGGCATGTCCCAGTGCTCCGACTGAAGTTCGAGTCCGCCGCCATCCACGATGACCGCCTCGGGGTAGCGAGCCCGCACCTCATCGGGGCTCATGCTCCAGCGGGTGTCCTCGAAGCCGGTCGCGGCGCCGCGGAGATTCCGCAGATGGGCCTCACGGATGGCTTCGCGCCGCTCCAGCCGCTGCGCGTGCTGTGAGTTCTCACAGCCGATGGCGAACAGACACAGCGGGAGGAGGGCGGCGAGCTTCCTGCGCATGGGGGGCCTCTCGGTGGATTGGCCTGCCTGACGTGGAATCGGCCTGATTATTCACGCGAAATCGAATGTCGTGAAAAAATAGGTCAATCGACCTATATCCGTGGTGGGTCACGAAAGGGAGTCGCCATGGAGTCCGAGGGTCGTGTCGTGCTGGTGGGGGGCTATGGGGTGGTG
>NZ_RAWQ01000007.1:0-104847 GCF_003668965.1 Corallococcus sp. AB030 | reverse complement strand
GCTATGGGGTGGTGGGGGCGCAGCTCGCCTTGTTGCTGAGGGAGCGTCACCCGGACCTGCCGCTGCTCATCGCGGGGCGCCGGGATGCGCCCGCCAGGGAGCTGGCCGCGCGTCTGGGACGGGCCGAGGGCGTTGCTCTGGATGTCCGCTCGCCTCAGGCGTTGGCGGCGCTGGGCGGGAAGCCCCGGGCCGTGCTGTCCCTGGTCAATGACCCGGAGGACACGCTGCTGCTGGCGGCGTCGCGTGGCGGGGTGCCCGTGTTGGACATCACCCGGTGGACTTCCCGGCTGAAGGCCACGGTGCTGCGGCTCTCCGGTGCGACGCCGGGCGCGCCGGTGTTGCTCGGGTCCGCTTGGATGGCGGGGCTGGTTCCTCGCCTCGTGGCGACGGCGGCGCGGACGGTGGGGCGCCTGGAGCGTGTGGAGGTGGCCATCCGCTTCGCGCTCGCGGATCAGGCAGGGCCGGACTCGTTGGAGTACATGGACCGCCTGGGCCTATCCTTCGAGGTGACGGAGGACGGACAAGAGCGGCAGGTGCTTCCGCTGACGGACGGTCGGCGGGTGCGGTTCTCCGACGGACGCCACACCCGCGTCTTCCGGCTCGACACGCCCGAACAAGCGACGCTGCCCCGCGTGCTGGGCGCGCGGACGGTGACGACACGGCTGGGCTTCGACTCGGGCTTCGCGACGTGGACGCTCGTCGCGCTCCAGCGGCTGGGGATCCTCCGGCTGCTCCAGCACCCCCGCTGGACGCCTCTGCGACGGACGCTGCTCACCGGCAGCAACACGGGGGGCGAAGCCGCGTGGGTGGCGGATGTGGAGGGCGAGCGGGGGCACGTCCGCATCGAAGTCGTGGATCCCCTGGGACAGGCCCACCTCACCGCCGTCGGCGCGTTGCTGGGCGCTGAGCGGCTCCTGGGACTGGATGGAGCGCCGCCGCCACCCCCGGGCGTGTGGTTCCCGGAGCATGAGTCCCGGCCCGACGAGATGCTGGCCACCCTGCGAGCCTGCGGCGTCGAGGTCCGGATCGACGAGCGGCTGGCGCGCGAGGCGGCTTGATGGCCCGCCGCTCGAGCACGAAGGCTCCTGGGACACTCCCCTCGCCGAGCCCCCGGAAGGGAACCGCGGTGCATGCCAAGGGCACCGAGCGCGTGGAGCGCATCCTCGACGCGACCATGGAGGTCCTGGCCGGCGATGGCTACGCGGGACTCAGCTTGCGCGTCGTGGCCCAGCGCGCGGGCGTGAGCCTGGGGAATCTCCAGTACTACTTCCCCACCAAGCAGGACGTGGTGCGGGCACTGCTGGCGCGCTACCTGGAGCAGGCCCTCCAGCGGGTCCGCGAGCGGATGGCGGGTGGAGGCAGCGAACCGGCGCAGCGGCTCCGGCTCGCCGTGGACGCCATCCTGGAGGACCAGGACTCACCGCACGCCTGCCAGTTCTTCGCGGAGCTGTGGGCAATGGCCGCGAGGGACACCATGGTCGCCGACACCCTCACGGTCTTCTACGCCGGCTATCGCGCGGGCGTCGTGGAGCTGCTTCGGGAGCTGTCACCCGACCTCACCCCGGCACGCAGGGACCGGAGAGCGGCGCTGCTGGTCGCCCTCTTCGAAGGCCTGTCCCTCTTCCGGGGCGGCGGGAACCTGCGCGGCGCCTCGGTGCCGGGGCTGGAGCAGGAGCTGCGCGTGCTGCTGGAGCAGGTGTTGCTTCCAGGCTCAGAACGACGGCAGGTCTGACGCCAGATGGGATGACAGCCCACCGTCCATCACCAGGGCGCTCCCGTTGACGTAGCCGCCAGCGGGTCCCGCGAGGAACGCCACCAGGCCCGCCACCTCTTCGGGCGTTCCGAAGCGCTTCGCTGGGATTCGCTCCTGCAATCGCTGGCGTGAGGCAGGGGGTGCCTTCGCCAGCATGTCCGTCTCGATGTAGCCGGGACAGACCGCGTTGCAGGTGATGCCGTAGGCTCCCCACTCCGCGGCGATGGCCTTCGAATAACCCACGAGCGCGTGCTTCGTGGCCGCGTAGGTGGACGACTGGGCGCCACCGAAGAGGCCCATGATGGATGCGACGTTCACGATGCGCCCATGGCCTTCCGCCTTCATCCGCGGCAGCGCCCACTGACACAGGTTGCGCACGCCCTCCACGTTCACGCCGAACAGCAGATCCCACTCGGCGACGCTCACCTCGTCCGCGCGATGAAACGGCCCACCCAGGCCCGCGTTGTTCACGAGCACCCGGGGCACGCCCACCTTCGCTTCGAGCCGGCCGAGCGCTGACTCCACCTCGTCCCTGTTCGCGACGTCGCAGGCCAGCGGCCACGCGCGGCCCCCGGCCTGGAGCAGCTGGTTCTGGAGTTGCTCCAGCGCGGCGACATCGCGGGACACCAGGACCACCTCGAACCCGTTCCGGGACAGCAGGGTGGCGATGGCCGCTCCAATCCCCCGGCTGGCCCCGGTGACGACGGCGACAGGTGCCTTCGGCTGCGTCTCCATCAGAGGACCCCCTGCGGCGGGACGAGCCGCATCTCGTCGATCCGCACGTTCGGGGGCTTGATCGCGATCTCCCAGATGCACTGGGCCACGTCCTCCACGGCGAGCATGTCGGCCGGACTGAACTCCGGCCGCGACTTCCAGAAGGCGGTGTACACGGCGCCGAGCGACAGCAGGGTGGCGCGGATGCCGAACGACTTGCCCTCCTCGTTCAGGACGCCAGTCAATCCACGGACGCCATGCTTCGTCGCGGCGTAGGCCCCGTTCATGGGCAGCGTGAGGTGGTCGCTCACGGACCCGATGTGGATGATCCGCCCGCCGCCTCGGGGCTTCATTCGCCGGAAGGCCTCGCGCGCGCACAGGAACGTGCCCGTGAGGTTCACGTCCATCATCCGGTTCCAGTCATCGAGGGACGTCTCGTGGAGCGGCGTGAAGACTCCGACGCCCGCGCAGTTGACGAGGACCTCGATGGGGCCCGTCTCCGCCTCCGCCCGCTTGAACAGCGCCACCACGGAGTCCTCGCGCGTGACATCCACGTGCAGGCAGTCCGGCGTCTCCGTCGTCACGTCGCTCGCGGCGCACACCACGCGCAGGCCCTCCGCGCGCAGCTTGTGGACGACGGCGCGCCCGATGTCGCCCGTGCCTCCGATGACGATGACATTCCGAATGCTCAAGCGCCGTACCTCTCCCCCGGGTTCATCCCCATGGCCAGGGTAGTCCATGGAAAGCGAGCCAAGGGGGAATACTCAGAGGCGGGGTGCGAATCCGCTCTCGGGCTATTCGGGCGCGCCCTGTTCAATCCACGTGAAGATGAGATCGATCTCCTCTTCGGGAATGGGCGGCAGGCCCAGGGGCATGCCCAGCACTCCCGGCTGGAAGTGCCCGTCCAGCTCCCCCTGGCGTGCGAGCAGTGCGGCCACCAGCCGTGGCGTCCCGTCCTCCAGTCGATCCGGGAGCCCGCGAAACTGGCCGTCGCGTTGGATGCCCCGGACGATGCCGGCCCGCGTGGCCATGTCGAGCGAGACACCGTCGTAGCCGAACCCGCCCGTGTTCCCAGGCCCCTGATCTCCGGGCCGCCGCATGTCGGAGTGGCAGTGGAAGCAGAGATGCCGTGAGAGCTTTTGCGCCACCTCCGGATAGTGGACCTCGCGATCCAGCCTCCGGGGTTGGTAGCGGGGGACTGGCGCTGCATCCACCTTCGGCAGGGGCTCGCGCAGGAAGGCCGCCAGATCCTCGACCTGCTTGGGCGTGAACGAGAAGGTAGGCATCTCCGTGTCAGGGAGGATGCGGTGCGGATCCGTCAGCCAGTTCCGCAGCTGCGCCAGGGACATGCGGTCGCGAACGTGGCGAAGATCCGGGGCCCGCCTCCGAGCCGAGGGGCTGTTGAACTCCGGCGCGCCATAGCGCAGGGACACGAGCGGGAAGTCCCCCCGGTAGTGACAGCTCGCGCATGCGTGCTCCGCGTAGAGCGCCCGGCCCGCCTCCACCTCACCTCGCGCGAGTTCCGCCGACTCCGCCTCGGTCACCGCGAAGTAGTCCGCGAGCAGCTCCGCGTCCTTCGGGCCCACCTTCATCCGGGGCATGGTGGCGCCGTAGAGCGGCCTCACCACGTGCGGTGCCTGGAGCCAGGAGACGAGCCACTCGCGCTTGACCCGCTGGCTCAGCGAGCCGAGGTCCGGGGTCCTCACCAGGTGGGTGATGTGTCCCTTCCATCGCTCGACCTCCGCCTGCTTGTACCAGAGGTCCATTCGTCCGGCGCTGATGGCCTGGTGGCACGTGACGCAGTTCTCGCTCAGTTGCGCGGACACCGGTTCGAGCCCGGGGACGACGTGACAGCGATTGCACTGGAAATGCTCCACGGCCTCCCGTGGCGTCGCCGGTGAGTGCTTCGCGGGAGCCAGCACCCGCGTTGGCAGACGCAACGCCAGCACGTCCGCGTCACGGACGAGCACGTAGCCACCACCGGCCATGGCCACGACGAGCGCGACGCCGGCCAGGGTGCCGAGGGGAGGGGCGCGCAATGCCACGAGGATCGCTCAGTAATAGGAGGCGGGGGACCAGTAGCTGAGCCGCGTGTTGTGGCAGAGGAGCTCCGGGAAGATGAGGGACTCGCGGGCCATCCCCAACCCCAGCACCAGTACGGCCGACGTGAGCACCAGGCTCATGATGGCCTTGCGTCTTGTGCCACAAAACCGCCGCCGGCCCGGTCCATGGAAGTAGAGGGCTTGCAGGACGAAGAGCGCGATGGGGCTGGCCACCAGCACCACCAGGCCGGAAGGGCTGATCGCGCAATAGCCGAGAGCCTGATCACTGACGTCCATGAAGCTCCCGCCCACCCAGGCCGCTCCCAGCAACAGGACGAGGGCGACGCCGAAGACGAGGAAGAAGTTCCGGCGCGCGGCCGTTGGCCGGGGCTGTCCCTCCGCGGTCGGTCCCCAGACGTTGTGGATGAAGACGCGGTTCATGACCACCGCGCCCGCGCTCCAGAAGAACAGCTCCGCCAAAAAGGGCAGATGGAAGTCCCTCGCCGCGGTGTCCATCGCGTTGATGCAGGCGAGCGCACGCAGCGGCCACAGGAACAGGGCACCGACCAGGATGGGAGCGAGGGCGCGGGGAAGCATCTGGTGAGGCTATCAGGCACTTCGCCGCGAGTGCGAGTGGGCCCACCTGGCGGCTGAACCCATTGGCAGTCGCGGAGCCGGCACGGCGTGCGCACGCTGCCGGGGAGCGGTCATGGGGCCTACCCTTTGGAGTGCGTTCTGGAGAGCCGGCGCACCTGCGGGGAGTTCGAATGGAGCACTTCCTCACCCACGCCGAGCAACCTGTCGCAGCGAGCCATGCCAGACGTGCCAGCAGGGCCTGGCCTCGCTGGCTCCGCTACACCTTGCCGGGGGCCTGGGTGGCGCTCCTCTTCGCTTGTCTGGCTTTCACTCCGTCCCTGCTGCCGCGCAGCGGATCGTTCCAGGGCTTCGTCAGCGGCCTCAGCGCGGCCATCGGCTATGGGCTCGGGTGCCTGGGCGCCTGGCTCTGGCGGGAGTTCGCGGACCGCCCCGCGAGGGCGCCCCAACGGCGCGCATGGGATGCATTCTTCCTGACGGCCATCGTGGCGTTGGCTGCCTCGCTGCTACTGGGCTGGCACTGGCAACAGCGCCTCCGCGAGCTCATGGGCATGCCCTCGTCTGGCCGCGCGGGGTATCTGCTCGCCCCCTTCGTCGCGGCGGTCGTCTTCTTCGTGCTCATCGCCGTGGGACGTGGCCTGCGCGCCGTGACCCGCGCGCTGGCCACCCGACTCGCAAGACACATCGGTCCTCGCGCGGCCCGGGCGACGAGTGGACTGGCCGTCGTGGTGCTCACCGCGTTGGTGGCCAGCGGCGTGCTGTGGGACGGACTCATCTCCGCGGCGGACCGCACCCTGGCGGTGCAGGACACGATGACCGACGAGGGCGTGATTCCTCCCCGCACCGCGGTGCGCTCTGGAGGCGCGGGTTCACGCATTCCCTGGGAGTCCCTCGGACGGGAAGGGCGCAACTTCATCGGGCGAGGGCCTTCGGTCGAAGAGCTCTCCCGCTTCCATGGCGCGGCGGTGAAGGAACCCATTCGCGCGTACGCCGGCTTCGCCTCCGCGCCGGATGCGGAGGCCCGCGCGGCGCTCGCGGTCGATGACCTGGAGCGGGCCGGTGGCTTCGACCGCGCATACCTGCTGGTGGTGACGACCACGGGCAGTGGCTGGGTGGTGCCGGAGGCCGTGGACGCCTTCGAGTACATGACCGGCGGTGACTCCGCGATCGTCGCCATGCAGTACTCGCATCTGTGGTCGTGGCTCTCCGTTCTGGTGGATCAGGAACGGGCCCGGGAGTCAGGCCGTGCGCTCTTCGATGAAGTCTACGAACGCTGGTCCAGGCTTCCTCCCGGCCAGCGCCCGAAGCTGCTGGTGTTCGGAGAGAGCCTGGGCTCCTACGGCGGGGAGACGGCGTTCAGCGGCGAGCGGGACCTGGCCAACCGCACCGACGGGGTCCTCTTCGTGGGGCCGCCGAACTTCAACACCCTGTATCGCGCGTTCACCGACCACCGGGATCCGGGCAGCCCCGAGGTGGAGCCCATCTACCGGCAGGGCCGCATCGTCCGCTTCAGCCGCCGGCCGGGGACGGACATCCCGCCCGCGTCCGCGCCGTGGGGAGGGTCGCGCGTGCTGTACCTGCTGCATCCCTCCGACCCCATCATCTGGTGGAGTCCCCGGCTCCTGGTACAGCGGCCGGACTGGCTGCGCGAGCCGCGAGGCGATGACGTCCTGGGCCAGATGGTGTGGATCCCCTTCGTGACGTTCTGGCAGGTGACGGCGGACCTTCCCCTGGGCATGGAGGTGCCCGCCGGCCACGGCCACGTCTACACCGCCGAGCACGTGGACGGCTGGGCCGCGCTCCTGCGGCCCGAGGGCTGGAGCGCGGAACAGACGGCACGGCTGCGGGACCTCCTCCTTGCACGGGATGCCTCGAAGAACGACTGAGCGGCGATGCGCAATCGCCAGACTCAGCCCATTCACCCAGAACATCACATTCTTGCTCCAGTATGAGTATGAACTGGCCAACGGTTCGCGCCAATGCGCGGGCGGGTGCGAACACGAATCGAATAGCTTGACCGGGAGACAGGACGTCAGCCTGGATGAAGCAAGACAGAAGGAGCGCACGCATGGAACCGTCTCTATTCGGCCGTCCGCCTATCGCAATCGCTGTCATGGGGCTGATCCTGTTGGACTCTGGAGCCGCGCAGGCTCAGGAGATATCTCCGCGCGGCGCCACCAGTTACATGCCCGTCGACCAGACGGAGCCCTTCGCCCAGGTCATGGCCCGGATGAAGGCCGAGAAGCCGAAAGTCACAGCGCGCCACCAACAGCTCCTCAACCAACGCTACGATCTGGGGAACAAACCCGCGCCGGGCGTCACCATGAGCCGCGGTAAGCCCGTGCAGGAGGGCGTGCGGGTCAAGCTCCCCCCGGGAGTCACCTGGGCGAGCCTGGCCGCCATGCCTCCGGAAGTGGTTCGCGAGAAGGGGCTCTTCCCGGGTGGCTTCATGCCGCTGCCCCATCCGAATCAACCGGAAGGCGGCATGCTCTTCCCCAAGTTCCACATCGATGAAATCAAGCGGCAGGAGGCCCGGGACCTCACGCGGTTCGACCTGGACTTCGACCTGCCCGACCACCTGCTGCCAGAGTTCCCGCCCGCCATCTTCCTCACCACGCGGCCGGACCTGGGTGACGTGTCCCAGGGCAAGCTGGTCACGATCATGAACCATCAGGACCTGTTCAACGGCATCCTGAACCCCAAGCAGTTGGAAGGCTTGCGGTTGCTCGTCACGCCCTTTCCCCAGCAGCAGTTCAATCAGACCTCGGACCGCCGCTCGGAGCTCCCCAGCCGGGGCGTGACGTGCTTCGACTGTCATGTCAATGGCCACACCAATGGCTCCACCCACCTGGTGGGAGACATCCGTCCCCAGGCGTTCCGCCACCGCATCGAGACGCCGACGCTGCGCGGGGTGAACATCCAGCGCCTGTTTGGCTCGCAGCGCGCGCTCAAGACGGTGGAGGACTTCACCGAGTTCGAACAGCGCGCGGCCTACTTCGATGGCGACCCGGTCATCGCCACGAAGAAGGGCGTCAACATCCTCGAGCGCGGCAGCCAGGTGCACTTCATGGCGGAGTTCCAGGAGATCATGGACTTCCCACCGGCGCCCAAGCTGCGCTTCGACGGGAAGCTGGACCCCAAGAAGGCCACCGAGCCGGAGATGCGCGGCCAGAACCTCTTCTTCGGCAAAGCGCAGTGCTTCGTGTGTCACACGCCGCCGTATTACACAGACAACCTGATGCACAACCTGCAAGCGGAGCGCTTCTACAAGCCCCGGCTGGTGAACGGGATGGTGATGGGCGCGGATGGTCCCATCAAGACGTTCCCCCTACGAGGTATCAAGGAGAGCCCACCCTATCTCCACGATGGACGCCTCATGACGCTGGAGGACACCGTGGAGTTCTTCAACATCGTGCTGGAGACCAGGCTCAGTGAGCAGGAGAAGAAAGACCTGGTCGCCTTCATGCGCGTGCTCTGACGGCTGCGAGCACGGAAAGCGGCAGGCCTCGAGAAACGACTGAGAGGAGGAGGCCTGCCGCGCGCTCAGGGGGCGTTGAGCCAGTCGAAGTGGTGATCCAGCGTGAAGGTGCCGTCCGGCTGGTCCATGCGCACGAGCAGCCAGGGCGGCACGACCCCGCCCAGGACCGCCGGAACGTTCATCGGCTGGCGGCGTGGATCCTGGTAGCGGTTGACGCCGCCAGCGGTGAGGGCACCCATCCGCAAGCCCGGCAGCGGCGCGCTGGACGTGTGGCACGACTGACAGAAGGCGTTGCTGCTGGAGTCCGGGCGAGGCAGCGCGGCCTCCAGATGGGGCATGGCCATCATCGACGTACGCAGACAGCGCTCGCGCCACTGCTGCACGGAATGGGGATTCTTGTGCACACGGTCGATGCACAGGTGCTCGCCCGACTGGGCCGGGTAGTCCAGCGGCTCCACGTAGGACCCCAGCCGCAGCTGCTCACACAGGGCCCGGCCCGACGAGAGCGGGTATTGGACCGAACGTGAGCGCAGCGTCTCCAGCACCGGCGAATACACCTCCGGAGGGCGGTAGGTCAGGTCCACGGTCGTTCCCAGCGCCTGGTTGCACAGCAATTCCTCCACCCAGGGCCGCACGATATCCCCGGGGGAGAGCGCGTAGATGCGCAGCTCATCCACCCAGCCATGGAATGGCAGCCGCGTCTGACCCTGGACGAAGTTGGGGCCCGGGTCGCCAACCGTCATCCACGTCCAGCCGTTCATGGAGTTGTACATCGGGTCGAAGCCCACGTCGTAGGGCGCCACGGTCAGCGACGAGTGCGCCGTGCCGTTGATGTAGAACGTGAGCTTCCGCTGCCCGGCGAGGGTGTAGACCTTCATGCCGAAGTGGAAGTATTTGCCGGGCTGCACCAGCGAACCCAGGTTGACGGTGAACGTGGAGCCCGTCTGGCCGTTGTAGCCGGTGAGCTCGTGCCACGTGTTGGAGTCGCCGTCGACGGCCTGCACCAGGCCCACCCACGAGTTGTCGGAGAAGTAGAACAGCGTGCGAGGCACCGTGCGTGAGACGCCGCCGGGCCGGGGGACGAACGGCGGATCCATCCGGGAGTCCAGCCAGATGCCGAACAGCCAGTCGCGGCGCGAGCCGTCCACCGGGTAGCCCATGTCCATGAAGTCGTTGCGGCCATCCAGCCAGACGCCCTTGCCGCTGACGCCGCCCAGGGCCACCGGTTCGATGCGCGCGCCGCCTCGCAGCCGCACGGAGGCGGGGGGCTGCGGCCCATCCGTGCCGAACAGCGGGCTGCCCGTGGCCGCGTTCTGCGCCAGCGGATTGCGCATGAATTTGAAGTCCGCGATGTCGCCTCCGCGCACGTAGGCCCACGCGTTGCGGGTGGGCATGAAGCCATCCTGCGGGAAGGTCTCCGCGCGCAGCGGGCCTTCCGGAGACACGTCCATGCGCATGGCCGCGTTCATGTGCGTCACCACGAAGGCGCGCTTGTTGAGGTAGTCGTCGAAGGCCACCTCGGAGTTGCGCTGGGTGTTGGATTGGAAGTTCCACACCACGTCGAACGGGAGCGTGGGCCGCAAGGCATTGAAGGTGTTGAGCTGGTTCTCGAACGAGAACAGCTGCGAGCTGCCCTTGGGCGACAGGGACAGGTCCGCGCCCGCGTAGAGGCGCAGGGAATAGGTGCGCTGGTAGCGGTCCTCGCTGTTGCCTCCCAGGTCAGTGATGCTCATGCCGTTGTCCAGGATGACGGCCTTGCCGTGCGTCCAGGCCCCCAGCACGCTGATGGCCTGCGCCGGCGCGCGGTCCGGGTTGAATCGGGCCCGGTCCGCGTCGGACGCGGGCTCGCTCCACAGCTCATCGAGGTAGGAGACGGGCGCGGAGCGATCCTCCCTCGCCACCTTTCGCGCGTAGTAGCCGTCATGGGGGTTGTTCTTCGCCGCGAAGAACAGGTTCTTGCCTTCGCGGTCCAGCCATGCGTACGCGCCCTGGTTGCGCACGCCGAAGGGGATGGGGTTGCCCATCGTGTCGCGGAAGTTGCGCGGCTGGCCGTTGATGACCTGCGAGCGGGCCAGCTCGTAGCGGGTGTTCACCGCGGGGTCCATGGGCATCATGCTGATGGGCTTGAAGTGACTCCAGGTCGCGGCCTGGCAGATGGCGTCCGAGGACGCGTAGAAGAGGCCGCCCATGTTCAGGATGAGCATCCGGCCATCGCCGCTGGTCGCGGGCTCGAACATCGCCAGGTGCTTCTCATCCGGCCCGTTTCCGATGACGCCGTTCCAGGTGGAGCCATTGCCGATGACGGCGTCCTCGTCGTCCTCCACCTTCAGGTCACCCGCGAAGCTCTGCCGGTCGAAGAACTGGCACCACTTGGGTGCGGTGGCGGCGGTGTTGCGGACGTAGTAGGTGAAGCCGAAGATCTTCTTGGGGACGTAGCACTGGAAGCTGGCGTTCTGCGTGAACAGCCGGATCCAGTCGATGGTGTCCGGCGCCCCGGGGACGCTGTATGTGGAGCCGGTGCTCATGTCTCCCCAGTTGGAGTCGTGGACGTTGAACGGGCGGAACGGCGGCAGGTCCCAGGTGGGCAGGGACTTGGACTCGCCTTCGGGGTTGCGCGGGTAGACCCAGAGGCCCCAGTTCTGGACGCCGCCGCCCACGGAGTCACCCGCCGTCGCGAGCTTGGGATTGCGCACGAAGACGGTGAGCGCCGTCGAGCGCAGCTCCCAGCGCTTCCCGTCGGAGGCGACCATTCCGTAGACGAGGGAGATGTCGTAGCAGTCCCCGGAAACCCACGGCGACGTGGACTCGTAGCGGGCCCGGCACGCCAGCGGGTTGCGGCCGCGGCCCCCCGCGTTCAGCGACGACACGGAGTCCTCGCACAGCGTGCTGTGGAGCATGTCCGGAAAGTCATTGTTGTTCTTCGCCGCGAGCCGGCTGTAGCCGGGCATCGGGTTGAAGGCGACGAAGGGATGGAGCCCCGGCTGCCATGTGGGCTGCACGTAGCGGGTGCCCTTCTGGGCGAAGTCGTAGCGGAAGTCCGGGCCCAGCAGCTCCGGCCGGAAGGTGTAGAGCGTGGAGCCCTCGGCGCAGCCACGGCAGCCGCCGCGCACGAAGAGCCGTCCGTCGTTGCTGCCCCGGTTGAAGGGCATCACCTGGATGGCCTGGGACGCGTCCGCGGTCTCCGGCGTGCGCGGCGCGCTCCATCCGTTGTCGTATTCGAACGGAGGGAACGGCTGCATCACACCGGTGAGCGCCGAGGGGCGCACGGACAGCGGCGTGGTGCTGGCGTCGCGATAGGGGCGCCACGCCGCCGACAGCTCGCGGAAGATGCTGGGGCGCTGGGGGTTCTCCGCGTTGTAACAGTTGTCGATGCGGCTGTAGTCGTTGGAACACGCGGCGGTGCCCACGAAGGCCACTTCGCGGAACTGCGTCGGCGGGTCCAGCCGGGCTTCGGACGTGGCGAGCGACGAGGGTGGAGGCGGCTCCGCGGCAGGCAATGAATCACATGCCACGTTGATGCAGAGCAGGGCCAGGGCGCTGGCCCGCCAGGGAATTCGAGACGCGGGGTGAGGATGCATGAGACGCGGTGTAACTGTCTCACGCAGCCTTCCGTCAACTGGGGCTAATTCGACTGCGTCGACGACGCGGTCGAGGCGGGGACGCAGTTCGCCTCTTGGGTTGCGTAGATGCGCTTGAACGTCTGGCGAATCTCATCCGAGAACCCGTCGCGGAACATGTCGAGCGTACGCCGCCCCATGGCCACGGCCTCGTTGCAGCGCCCGGTCTGGAAGAGCAGCGCCGTCTGGGTGTTGAGGATGATCGGGTCGCCCGGCATCAGCCACAGCGCGCGCCGGGCCGGGGCGAGCCCCTTCTGGGGCTGCTCGGTGAGCACGTAGTACCAGGCCAGGCCGTTCTGGGCGGAGGGGCTGTCCGGCAGCAGCTTCGCGGCACGCTGGCGGGCCTGCTCCTGGGTGGCGGACATGTCGCCTTCGGCCTGCAGCGCCGTGGCGAGCAGGTCCCACGCGCGCCCATCCTCCGGATGCTGCTCCACCAGCACGCGCGCGAGCTTCAGCCGCTCGGCCTTGTCCAACGTCTCGGCCTGCATCCGCTGGGTCTCCACGTGGGTCGGGTCCTCCTTCAGCGCCTGCTCCAGCTCCAGGGCCGCCTTGCGCTGGCGCTCCTCCCGCGGCACGTCCCCGGGCGTCTGGGTAAAGAGGAGGGCCCGGATGACGTGCACGTCCGCGGGCTCCAGGGCGCGTGTCTGGGTTTGCGTGGGCACGGGCGGCAGGGGCTGGGTGGAGATGGCATAGCGCCCCAACCGCACGTAGTTGGCGAGCGCGGCCGGGTAGGAGGTGTCGCCCTGGAAGGCCGCCGCGAAGGCGCGCTGGGGGTCCTCGCCCCGGGCCAGCTGAGCCTGGAAGGCGCTGAAACGGTCGCCGTGCTCGTTGATGAGGTAGTGCACCCACAGCCACGACGAGGCGTAGTGAAGCTGGAGCTCCGCGGTGCTCTGGTTCGTCTTGCCATCCCACTGCCACAGCTCGTCCAGCGTGAGCCAGCCGTGCGCGCGCACGTACTGGAGCAGCGCCGGGCTGGCCCGGCCCAGCACCACGTTGCGGTCGCTGGGCCGGATGGTGATGGTCTGCAGGTAGGACGCCAGGCCTTCCGATACCCAGCGGGGCTGGCGGAGCAGGGCGTAGGCGCTCAGGTAGTGCGCCAGCTCGTGGGCCTGGGTCTCCTTGTCACCCGTCGTGTCCGCCAGCAGGTAGCCGCCGCCCCCCGTCATCACCATCCGGGGGCCATCGGGCGTCTGGCCGGCGAAGCCCGCGTAGCGCGCGTCCGTGAACTCCTCCAGGTCGCGGGGATTGCTGAGCACGATGACGTCCACCGTGCCCGGCGGGTCGAAGCCCGCGCCCCAGGCCAGGAGCAGCGCCCGCCGGAACTCCTCCAACTCCACCGCGCTCTTCGCCGCCGCCTGTTCCTCCAGGTTCGTGCGCACGCGGAAGTGCGTGCTGCGCACCTCGCGCCAGGGCCGTCCACCCTCGGCCGGACACAGGGCCCGGCTCGCCGTGCAGCCTGAAAACAACGTCAACGCCAACCCGAGGAGCCCCAAGCGAATGCCCATGGCCGCGGCTTCTGGCACACCCACCGGGTGAAAGGACAGGGCCCCCCGGCATTGCGAAGGGGCGCTCCGACCCCCACGGTGGCCCCTGGATTGCGATGAATCATCAGTGAATCCGGGTACTTCGATTCACTCGACGGGCCCCGGCGGTCCCCCTGGGGGCCCGGGGGGCCCTCCCGCGTCAAGGACCCTGGTGGGGGCGACTGCTCCGAGGAGGCTCCCCGCTTGGCCTGAAATCACGTATAGGCCTCCGCACATTTCGCGCGGCATGCGAGCGATCCGCAGGGTGAGCGGTCAGGGGCCCCCGGGACTGCTCTGGAGGAACGGATGGAGTTGTCGAGTCTCGAATCTGAATTCTGGGCGATCGCACCGAGCGTCATCGGCGCCGTCGGTCTGCTCTTCGCTGCGTTCTTCTACTTCCGCGTCAAGGGTCTCCCCGACGGTGACGCGACGATGAACCGCATCGCGGGCTACATCCGCGAAGGCGCGATGGCGTTCCTCGTCCGCGAATACAAGGTGCTCGCGGTCTACTGCGTGGTCGTCGCCATCGTCATCGGTCTGGCGCTGGGCCCGGTCGCCAGCGCGAGCTTCGTGGCGGGCGCGTTCCTGTCGCTGCTCGCGGGCTACATCGGCATGAAGGCCGCGACGTTCGCGAACGTGCGCACCGCGCAGGCCGCGCGCACCGGCTCCAAGCCCAACGCGCTGCTCGTCGCCCTGGATGGCGGCGCCGTGATGGGCCTCGCCGTCGCCGGCCTGGGCCTCATCG
Organism: Corallococcus sp. AB030; assembly: GCF_003668965.1. NCBI lineage: Bacteria > Pseudomonadati > Myxococcota > Myxococcia > Myxococcales > Myxococcaceae > Corallococcus > Corallococcus sp. AB030. Next base: position 90,381 of record NZ_RAWQ01000007.1, on the reverse strand, counting down.
GCATGGGGGTCGTCTACTACGCGTTCCGCTCCAGCCCGGAGCTGTCCCCCGTCCTCCACTCGTTCGCCGTGGGCGCCAGCTCGATCGCGCTCTTCGCGCGCGTGGGCGGCGGCATCTACACCAAGGCCGCGGACGTGGGCTCCGACATCGCCGGCAAGGTCATTGAGAACATCCCCGAGGACGACCCGCGCAACCCCGGCGTCATCGCCGACAACGTGGGTGACAACGTGGGCGACGTGGCCGGCATGGGCGCGGACATCTACGAGTCCATGGTGGCCGCCATCGTCGCCGCCATGGCCATCGCGCTGACCGCCAACGCGACGGAGCTCTCCCGCCTCGTGGTGGACACGAACGCGACGGGCAACGCGAAGCTGGCCGGCGTCATCCTCCCGCTGGTGCTGTCCGCCATCGGCCTGGTGGTCAGCCTGCTGAGCATCTTCATCGCCCGCGCGCTCAAGCACATGAACCCCGCGCAGGTCCTGCGCAGCGCGCTGATCATGCCCCCGGTCATCCTGGTGGGCCTGTCGTTCGTGCTGATGAACGTGTTCGGCCTGTCCCAGAACATCACCATCGCGCTGGCGGCGGGTGCCTTCGGCGGCGCCATCATCGGCCTCGTCACGGACTACTACACGTCGTCCACGCCGGTGCAGCGCATCGCGGAGGCCTCCATCACGGGCGCGGGCACCAACCTCATCCGCGGCCTCGCTGTCGGCATGGAGAGCGTGGGCATCTCCATGGCCACCATCGCCCTGGTGGCCTACATCGCGGACCGCGCGCTCGGCCTGTACGGCATCGCGCTGTCGGCGGTGGGCATGCTGGGCGGTACGGCCGTCGTGATGACGGTGGACGCGTACGGCCCCATCTCCGACAACGCGGGCGGCATCTCCGAGATGTCCGGCCTGGGCCCGGAAGTGCGCGCCATCACCGACGAGCTGGACGCGGTGGGCAACACCACGGCCGCCATCGGCAAGGGCTTCGCCATCGGCTCCGCGACCCTCACGGTCATCGCGCTGTTCTCCGCGTTCAACCTGGAGGTCAACCACACGCGCGTCGCCAACGGCCTGGCGGAGATGAGCCTGGAGCTGACCAACCCGAACGTCATCGTGGGCATGCTGCTGGGCTCCATCCTCCCGTTCCTGGTGGGCGCTTCCACCATGCTCGCGGTGGGTCGCGCCGCCGGCGCCATCGTGGAGGAGATTGGCCGCCAGTTCCGTGAGATCCCCGGCCTGATGGAGCTCAAGGCCGAGCCGGAACCCAAGAAGATCGTCGACATCGCCACCCGGAGCGCGCTGCGCGAGATGATCTTCCCGGGCCTCATCGCCATCGTCGCCCCGCCGCTGGTGGGCTACCTGCTGGGCCCTGGCGCGCTGGCGGGCCTGCTGGCCGGTGCGCTCGTCGTCGGCGCCACCATGGCCCTCTACATGGCCAACGCGGGCGGTGCGTGGGACAACGCCAAGAAGTTCATCGAGAAGGGCAAGCTGCCGGGCCACGCCAAGGGCTCGGCCGTCCACAAGGCCGCCGTCGTCGGCGACATGGTGGGCGACCCCTTCAAGGACACCTCCGGCCCGGGCGTGGCCATCCTCATCAAGGTCATGAGCGTCGTGTCGCTGCTCGTGGCCTCGCTCATCGCGCTGCGCTGAGCTGAGCCGTCCCTGGGGTGCGGCCACCCGGCTTCGGGCGCCGCACCCTGGGTGTAGGAGACCAGACACCCGGCCAGGCAATGTCGGCCGCGTCAGAGGGCGGTGGGCGAGCGCGTGCTTACACTTCGTTGTGTGTGCCGCTCGCTGTTCTCCTGACGATGAGGTGTCCCATGGTCCTGGAGTTCTCCCAGCAGCAGATTCACCTGCTCGACGCCGTGCTGGCCGAAAGCGCCGATGCGCTGCGGGACGAGATCGTCCGCACCGACAAGCTCGAGCTGCGTGAGGAGCTGAAGAGCAGGCTCGACCAGCTCCTGGTCATCCAGCGGCAGGTGGAGGCCCGGATGCATCAGGATCAGCCGGCCCTCTGAGCCTGGCCGTCACGGTCTCCAGGTGAGCGGCCTGGGGCCCGGATGGCTGCCTGCTTCAGCGCGGTGCCGGGGCGGGCTTCCCTTCGAGGGGATGCCCCCGGGTTCCGGCGGTCCATTCCTCCCAGACGTTGAACGACTTCATCTGCTGGCCCAGGTCGGTGTCGCGCACGAGCGCCTCCACCTCCGCGCGGCTCTGCCGGGGCAGCTTCTCCTCCATGGTGGCGAAACCCCACGCGAGCGCGCCCACCACGGCCGCGTTGGCGCGCAGCGTGCGCGCGTCGCACTGTTCGAACTCGTCCGAGCGCGCGTGGTAGTTGGGCCCGTACGTGGCCGGCTCCTGGTTGGCGATGAGGTTCGCCACGCCGTGCATCATGAAGTCGAAGTTGTCGGTGCCCACCACCGGCACGTCCACCTGCGTGAAGGGTCCCAGGCCCGCCGCTGGCTTCAGGGCCTGATCCACCAGCGGGACCAGGGCGGGCCGGCCGTTCGTGTAGAAGCCGGTGATGCGCCCGCAGCCGATGTCCACCGACAGCGCCAGGGTGTGCCGATCCAACTCCGCCGCGTGCGTGCGCGCATAGCCGGCCGAGCCGTACATGCCCTGCTCCTCGCCGTTCCACAGCGCGAAGCGCAGGGTGCGCGCGGGCTTCAAGCCCAGGCGCTGCATCTGCCGGGCGAGATCGATCAGCATCGAGACGTTGGCGCCGTTGTCCAGCGCGCCGCCGCCCAGGTCCCAGCTGTCCAGGTGGGCCCCCAGCACGACGACCTCGTCGGGATGCGTGGTGCCGCGAATCTCTCCGATGACGTTGCGTGTCTCGTAGGGGCCGCCCGTTCGCAGGTCCAGCGCCGCGGTGAGGTTCAGCACCTTGCCGGTGCGCAAGAGCCGCAGCGCGCGCTTCGCGCCGTCGCGCTCCATCACCATCATGGGGCGGGTGTTCCTGGGGCCCACGGAGACGCTGTGCCGGTAGAGCTGGTTGCCCGGACGGCTGCCCATGTAGACGATGCCGGCCACGCCCGCGGCGAACGCGCGGGACTCGATGCCATCCGCCATGTCGTACTCACGGAAGAGCCCGTCGACGTCCTTGAGCTCGTCCGTCTCCACCAGCAGGAATGCGGCCCGTGCCTTCGTGCCCAGGCGCTTGAAGTCCGCCTCGGTGCCTCGGCCCACGTCCAACAGCGGCGCGGTGAGGCCTCCCTTGGGCGTGGCGGTGGAGAAGGGCATCGCGGCCACGCGTGGGGCGAAGCGCACGTCCTGGCCCTGCACGGACGCGGTGGCGGAGCGCTCCAGCCACAGCGCCGGCATGCGGAAGGGCTCCGCGCGCGCCGTCACGCCAGCGGCGCGGAAGCGCTCCAACGCCCATGACACGGAGCGCTGGTTGGCTTCGGAGCCCGTGGCCCTCCCGCCCACTTCATCCACCAGCGAGCGCAGGTCCTCGAGCATGGGCGTTGCCCCCAGCACGCTCCCCATGAGCAGCGCGGCCTCGCGCTCGCGCACGGAAGGCGGTGCCTCCTCGGCCCTGGAGGGAGCCGGGAGGGCCAGGGCGAGGGACAGCGCCGCGAGGCGGATGAATGGACGGGAAGGGGACATGCGGAGGGCACCGGGGAAGAGGATGGCGCAAGCATCCCCACCCCGGCCGCTCCCCGGCAAGTCAGCGCATCTTGAGCACCACCCGGAAGCGGGCCTTGTTGCTCATCATCCGCTCGTAGGCCTCCGCGGCGCGGTCCAGGGGGAACACCTCGTTGCGCGAGCGCACGCCCGCGAGCGCGCTGAAGGCCATGGCCTCCTGCGAGTCCTGGGGCACGCCGCTGGGCCAGCCCTGGATGCGCGTGCGCTTCGTGATCAGGGACAGGCTGTTGACGGGGATGGGCTCCGAGCCCGCGCCCAGCAGCAGCAGGGTGCCGTTGCGTCCCAGTCCTCCGACCAGCTCGCCCGCGAGGCTGCTGCTCGAAGCGGTCATCATGATGACGCGCGCGCCCCCCATCTTCTGGAGGGCCTCCGCGGCAGGGCCCTTCTCCGTGTCGATGTATTCGTGCGCGCCCAGCTCCATCGCCAGGGCCTTCTTGTCCGCGCCGCGAGAGATGGCGGCGGTGCGGTAGCCGAACTTGCTGGCGTATTGGACGGCCAGGTGGCCCAGCCCGCCAATGCCTTGCACCGCCACCAGGTCCCCCGGCCGCGCGCCCATGTTGCGCAGGGAGTTGTACGTGGTGACGCCCGCGCAGAGCAGGGGCGCGGCATCCTCGGAGCTCATCCCCTCCGGGACCCGGGCCAGCGCCTCCTGGGGCGCGACCAGATACTCCGCGTAGCCGCCGTCGTAGCTGATGCCGCAGATCTGCTGCTTCTCACAGGTGACGAAGTCGCCGCTGCGGCACGCAACGCACTGGCCGCAATGGCCCCCGTGCCAGCCCACGCCGACGTGCTGTCCTTCCTTCCAGGCCGTGACACCAGGGCCCACCCGTTCGATGCGGCCCACCACCTCGTGGCCCGGCACCCGGGGGTACTGGATGGGCATCCAGCCTTCCTTGGTGATGGCATCGCTGTGGCAGACGCCACACGCCTCCACCGCGATCCGGACCTGCCCGGGACCGGGCTCGGGGATCTCACGCTCGACAATCTCGAGCGGGCCTCCACCCTTCGGCACCTGCACTGCCTTCATCTTCCTGGCCATGGCGTCTCCTCGGGGGGAGGGATGGGGATGACGCGGTGCGGGCGCACCTGGAGTGAGGGAGGACGCCGGGTTGGTGAGCGGACAGAGAAGACCTGCCCTGGCCAGGCAGGTCGTTCAGCAAGCGTCCGGGTTGACGCGGAGTGCGCGCGCTTCGAGGCTGGGCGCCTCACAACAGGAGCGTGAAGATGACGTCCATCCATTCGACGAAGCTCGCGGTGATTGGCAGTGGTCTCATGGGCAGCGCGCTGGCGCGGGCCTTCGCCTCGGTGGGGCACGACGTCGCGGTGTGGAACCGGACGCCGGGCAAGGCCAGGGCCGTGGGCGGTGGCACCGTCGCGTTCGAGAACCTGGTGGAGGCCGTCACCGGGCGCTCGCTCGTGGTCGTCTCGCTGTCCAACTACGCGGCGTGGTCGGAGTTGGTTGCCTCGCCGGCCATCGCATCGGCACTCACTGGAACGACGCTGGTCCAGCTCACCAGCGGCTCACCGGCGGACGCTCGTGGAGGCCTGGAGTGGGCGAGGGCCCACGGCGTGGACTACCTGGATGCGGCGATCCTCGCCTATCCCGCGTTCGTGGCCACCGATTACGCGACGGTCTACTACGCCGGGTCGCGAGCGGTGTTCGAGCGGCACCAGGAGACCCTCCAGGCCATCGCCAAGAACTCCGTCTACGTCGACGAGAAGATCGGCTCCGCCGCGACGCTCGACTGCGCGATCCTGGAGGCCTACTACGGAGGCTCCCTGGCGGTCCTCCACGCCGCGGCGATGTGTCAGGCCGAGGGGCTGGATCCGAAGGCCTTCTTCGCCCAGAAGAACTCCTTCCTGGGCTTGATCTCCGTCACCGCGGACGCCGCGCAGGACATGATCGAACGCAACGACTTCACCGGCCAGCAGTGCAGCCTCAACACCCACGTCGCGGCCATCGAGCACATCGTCCGGCTGAGCACGGACGCCCGAATCAGCGACCGCTTCCCCCGGGAGTTGCTGGAGAACTACCGGCGGGCCCTGGGCGCGGGGCTGGGTGAGCAGGAATTGCCCGCCGTGTTCCGCACGCTGAAGGCGGTTCCCTAGAAGGTCCCACGCTTCTGCATTTCGGGAAGCGCCCCGTCCAGGCGCTTCGCCAGTTCCGGCAGCTTGATGGTGGGGACCGCAGGGAAGAGGTGGTGCTCCAGGTGATAGAACATGCTGAACGTGAGCAGGTTCTTCCAGCCGGTGCGCTGGGTTCTTGCCATCGTGGGGTCGTCCTGCGTGTCGTGATGCACGGTCCACACGGCGAAGAAGGCCATCAGGCACTCGCCAAGGACCATCACCCCGACGTGGTAGATGAGGAAGTGAAGCCGCAGGTGGAAGACGCCGATGACGAAGACGGCGATGGAGGCCAGCTCGAAGAGGACGTTCCAGCGGTACTTCGTGTCTCCCTTCTGGAGGGTCACCTTGTGGATCAGGAACATGTGGACGGGGCCGTACAGGATGGCGCCGTACCACGACATGCCCGCTGACTTTCCTTCGTAGTCACCCTCCGCCAGGGTGTACCGGTGATGTCTCAGGTGGTTGAACTTCACCGCGTGGAGTGAGGCCATCATCAGCACGCTGTTGAGATACAGCGTGAGCCACGTCAGGAATTTGTTCGTGCCCAGGGCGCGGTGGAAGCCGTTGTGCACCTGTCTCAGGCCCGTGAGGAAGTAGAAGGCGGAGAAGGGCAGGGCGAGCGCGTAGTGCTCGAAGTACGCCAGCAGCATCGAGAACACGAACCAGGGAATGGTCAGGTTGTTCTCAATCAGCAACTCCCGCGTCGAGAGCGTCCGCAGGTCCTTCCACTTCACGCTGCGCAGCAGTTCCAGATGTGCCATGTCGAGGGCGAAACCCGACGACGAGGGAACAGCGACAGCACCACGGCCAGGTGCTCGCGGCTGTTCTAACAAGCCCTGTTCCCCCTCAGCAGGACGCGGTCCTCCGGGGCATCAGCTGGCGGATTCACCGATAGAAGACAGGACAGGGGCAGGCAGGGCCCGCCACCTCTCCGAATAACGCCCGCGCGCCTCTACCGGCCGGACGAGGATTTCTTCCCGACGGCGGGCTTCGTGGCCGCAGCCTTCGCGGGAGCACCCTTCACGGGCGTCGCCTTCGAGGGGGCCGCTGCTTTCGCGATGGCGGTGTTTCTCTTCGCGGCCAGCTCCGGAATCAACAGCAACTCGATGCGGCGGTTGCGCGCACGGCCCTGCGGCGAGGCATTGGCCCCCAGGGGCCGCGTGTCGCCGTAGCCGGCCGCGAGCATGCGCTTCGCGGGCACGCCGCCCTTCTCCTGGAGGAAGCGGACCACGTTGACGGCGCGCGCGACGGACAGTTCCCAGTTGGTGGGGAACGTGGCCTGGAGCTTCTGCGTGGGGGGCGAGTCGTCGGTGTGGCCCGACACCTGGATGAGCTTGTCATCCACCTTGGACAGCACGCCGCCCAGGCGGGTGAGGACCTCCTGGCCGCGCGTGCTGATGCTCGCATCGCCTGAATCGAAGAGGACCTTGTCGACCAGGTCCACCTGGAGGCGGCCTCCGTCCTGGGACAGGCGGATGGCGCCCTCGGCGATCTCCTTCTTCAGCTTGTCCTGGAGGTCCTCGTAGGTGGCCTTGAGCCGGCTGAGCTCCGCTTCCTGCTCCTGCACCGTCTGGCTGAGCTGTTCCTTCTCCGTGTTGAGCTGATCCTTCTCCGTGGTCAGCTTCGTGTGTTCCGCCTCCAGCGCGGCCAGCTTCGACTCCAGCTGCTGCTTCGCGGCGTCTGCTTCGTTCGCCTTGGCAGTGGCAGCAGCCGCCTCCGCGTCCGCGCGGGTCGTGCTGCGATGCGACAGATAGAGCACCAGGCCCGCGAGCACCGCCACCAGCGCCGTCACCAGCCAGGGCACCCAGGCCCTTCCGCGTTCCTCTTCCATGTCGCGACCTCCGGGGTGGAATGAACGGAGGCCACGCTAGTGAAACGACCCGGGTGCGCCTCAAGGCGACCCGGGTGCGTGCAGGTGTCTGGAGGTTCATTGTTTCAGTCAGGGCAGCCGGAGTGCTCCGCCGCAGGCAGGGACGTCAGTACAGGGCGCAGACGATGCCCACGCAGTTGCCCGCGGTGTTGTTCCGCGCGACGTTTCCGCCGCCATCGAAGGCGGTGGGCGCGTAGATGCCGAAGCCCGCGTTGCCCAGGGCCACGTTGTTGAGCACCGTGGGCGCACTGGGCGGCTCGACCCGGAGTCCATCCCCGTCGTTGCTCAGGAACTGGTTGCCGCGGACGATGCCCGTGAGCGGGACGGGGACGGGCGCAGGGAGGTCGGACAGCGTCAGCCCGCCTCCGTTGTCATAGAACGTGTTGCCATCCACGTACACCGTCAGGGCCGCGGCTTGGAGACCCAGGCCATTGTTGACAGCCGTCGTGTTGATCATCGCGAGCCTGTTCGTTTCCCAGACCGGCCGGTCGGCGGGCGCGAACGCGGCGTTGTTCGCGATGAGTGAGTTCTCGAACCGCATCTCGCCGCAGGTGTAGGGGCCGCCCAGGTCGACCTGCGTCCTTCCCACGACGTCGTTCCACGCGATCGTGCTTGCCCTGAAGCGGAAGGAAGCACCGAAGCAGTAGCTGACCAACCCATTGGACGTGAAGGTGGAGTCGATCACGTCGATGTGATGGAAGTCCGCCACAATCGCGATCCCGTTGTCGGTGAAGATCGATGAGCGCACGTCGAACATTCCCGTGGACGCATCGAACACGCTGCCCAGTCCCCGGTCATTCCCGCTCAGACGACAGTGGGTGATGAGGAAGTTCGTTTGGGACTCGCTGTAGACGCCGTAACCATTGTCGAGGAGCGCGAGTTCGTGCAGTCGCAGGTTCTGCGTGGGCGAGCTGAAGGTGGTGACGATACCGTACCCAAAACCCTGAACCGTGCCATTGCGGATCATCCTGGCGTCGACGACCAGGATGCCACTTGAACCCCCGACCTCCGGGCCGGTGCGGCGGATGGTGTATCCGCCCAGGTCGAGGAGGATGTCCGCGCCATTGAGCCAGAGCGCGTAGGGCTCGGAGCCCGAGCAGTTGAGGTCATGCGTGAGGATCGTGCTTTCGGTGAGGGTGTCACCGCACTGGACGGCGTGACCGGACTTCAAGATCACCTTGGGTTCCACATCGGATGGAGTCGTGTCCCGGGCCAGGACGTCGGGCGCTCCCGTGAGCAAGGTGGCCACGGCCATGACCATGGCGAATCCGCGTGTCTTCTGCATGCTGCCTCCCCCGGGGCCGGAGACGTCCGGTCACTGGCGGAGAGGCTAGACACTGCGCCCACTGCGTCTTCCCTCCCAGAGGTGTCACCGCACCGCTGCGAGGGCGACAGGGTGAAGGCACCGCGGGGCGACGTGGATCTCCACGACGAAGTGGGGGGAACGGGCCTCACTGTGTGGGGGAGATCCATCGCCATGCATCGCGGTTCCCTTGGCCGCGCGCGCTCTCTTGGAGCGAGAGATGGAAGCCCCGCAGTGTCGGGCATCTGGCACACGCATTGCCTTGCGGCGGCGCATGACTTCGCGCGACGCGACGGCACCTGGCACCTGGCGACGCTCCACGGGATGGGCCCTGCTCCTCGTCCTCTGGACGGCCTGCACCGGTGTGGTGGGTGGGCCGTCCGACAATGACGTGGATCCGTCAGGCTCGACGGACGCAGGGTGTGAGGACCCTGCGCCCTCCGGTGACCCCGACGCGGGCGAGAAGAACGACATGCTCGCCCCCAGCCGGCTCTTGCGGCGGGCCTCGCTCGCGCTGCGCGGGACGCCCCCGACGGACGAGGAGTTCGCCGCGCTCGAGGCCGCGGGCGACGACGCCTCGCAGCGGGCCTTCGTGGAGCACTTCGTCGACACGACGCTCGGGCAGCCCGCGTTCTACCGGACGATGTTCGAGCAGGCGCGCGACTGGTTCAACATCCCGCTCGTGCCTCGCACCGCTGACGCGCCGGAGTACGGCGTGCAGCAGCAGCGGTCCATCCAGCGCTGCCCCGCGGGCACCGCGAAGGCCGGCGCCTGGAAGTACTTCCGGGGCGAAGACACCGCCTGCAGCGGGGTGAAGGCGGATGGCACGCCCGTGGAGGAGCTCGCCGTGGAGCCGTGGTGGGCGCCGGGCACCACGGTGACACTGGTGGGGGCCGCGGCCAACACCTCCGCCACGGGCACCGGATCCGTCAACGGCACCCCCGTGCCCCTTGTCTGCGCCACCGCCGGTCCGGTGGGCACCTGCGGCTGCGGCCCCAACGCCGTGCGCTGCCACGCCGACTTCCAGCAGTACGCCGGCTGGGAGGACTACCTGCACTACGCCGAGCACGGCCAGCGGCGGCTCGTGTCCGAGGAGCCCGCGCGCCTCTTCGCCCATCTCGCGTGGCACGACCGGCCGGTGACGGACCTCATCCTCGGCACGTACTCCGTCGCGCCCACCCGGCTGCAGGCCGCGTACGTGATGCAGGGCCTGGAGGGCGGCGCGACCGGGCTGCTCGACGACGACTCCTGGTGGCGGCCGTCGCGCTTCTTGGGGGAGCCGGTGGATCCGGAACACGCACCGGGGGATCCGCTCGCCTGGCGCGAGTATCAGATCCCCGCGCGCAATCCCTTCCTCCTCGCCGAGCGCGACTATCGTTACGACCCTCGCATCCAGGCGGATCCCTCGCGGGGCATTCCGGCCGCGGGCATGCTCACCAGCATCGGGTTCCTCGCGGGCTATCCGCGCGAGCGCGTGCGCGGTGCGCGGGCCCTGGAGACGTTGGCGTGCGAGGTCCTCTCTCCGCCCCTGGGACAGAAGTTCAACGAGTACCGCCGCGACCCGGGCACGGAAGGGCCCTGCCAGCACTGCCACCGCCGGCTCGACCCCGCGGCCATCCACTTCAAGCGCTTCGCGAAGCAGGGCTCGGCGTCCGAGGGCCATGGCGCGAAGTACCTGATGCCCGGCGTGGGCACCACCTGGCATTGGCCCATCCAGTGGCGCAAGGGCGTGTACCCCTACGGCGGAGATCCGTTCAGCCACTGGAACCGCTGGTACACGGCCGACACGCTGCTCACACCCATCACCGAGGCCCAGGAGCAGGTGAACCCCGAGGCCGTCTTCCTCGACTTCCTCCCTCCGGATCAGACGCTGCTGGGGCAGGTGGGGGACGGGACGGTGGGCCCGCTCGGCTTCGCCAAGCTCATCGTCGCGGCGGGGGCGTTCGATCGCTGCGTGGTGCGGCACCTCCATGCGCAGGTGCTGGGACGCGACATCGACCCGGCGCGGGAGGCGGGCTACCTGGACGCGCAGGTGGCGCGCTTCATCGCGCAAGGCCGCAAGGTCCGCCCGTTCGTCAAATCCCTCACGCAGTCCAACCTCTTCCAGCGGGGGCGCTGACATGAACCGCTTCGCACTCCTCCTGCTTGTGCTTCCCGTGGCGCTCGCGTGCGGCAGGGACGGCACCGCGTCCAATCCCACCACCCAGGCCCAGAACGCCTGCGGCACCCCAGCCAGCTCCGAAACCGTGCGCATCATGCAGGGCCTCAATCCGCACTGTGAGGGCTGCCACGCGCAGGGCGCGCGCGGGTACTTCGCTTCCACGGACGCGTTCCAGAGCCTCCTGGTCTCCGATGCCCGGCTGGTGAAGGCGGGCAGCCCGGATGACAGCGAGCTGATCCGCCTGCTGGAAGGCCGGGGCAATGCCGCCTTCAAGCAGATGCCCATCGGGGAGAAGTCCTACGCCCAGCTCGTCTCGGAAGGCACGGCGACGCTGACCGTGGCGGAGGTCCGCGCGTGGGTGCAGGGGCTCGCCGCGCAGCAGCGCGATGAGCGCCCCGACCCCGATGCGTCGCGCATCACCCGCATGAACGCGACCCAGGTGCAGCGGGCGCTGTACCAGCAGCTGGGACTCGGCCACGACGACTTCTTCAGCTCCGCGACGGAGTTCGGCATCCCGATGGCGGAGCAGCGCAGTGACGACCTCTACCCGCTGCAGCCGCCGGACGCCGTGCCGGCCCCGCGGCAGCAGCCCCCCGCCGAGCGCTTCTATGGGCTGGGCGGAGGCTCGGTGATGAACCAGACCTCGTCGGACCGGAGCGCCTCCCCCACGTTCGCGCTCACGCTGACGCAGGTGTCCCAGCGGTGGTGCCGTCTGGCGCTGGCCAAGACGGGCAACGTGGCGCTCTTCCCGGCGGGCACGCAGCGCACCGCGGACCCCGTGGAGGTGAAGGCCACGCTGCGCCGCTGGTCCCTGCACTTCCTGGGCGAGCGCTTCTCCGACGCGCAGGTGGACGCGCTCTACGCGGATGTCTTCGTGCCGCTCTCGACACCGACGGACACCGAGCCCGCCTGGGTGGGCGTGTGCTCGTACTTCATCCGTCACCCGCACTGGATCTTCTACTGAAGGGGCACCCCATGAAGCTCTCTCGCCGCAAGCTGTTCGAGCTGGCCCTCGGGGCCACGCAACTGGGACTCATGGCGCGCTTCGGGCTGTCCACGGCCTTGGCCGCGCCCGCTTCGGGACGCCCCACCAAGCTCCTGGGCATCTGGCTGGACGGAGGTCTGCACTGGGAGAGCTTCTTCTCCCCGCTGTCCCGCGCCGGCATCAACAAGTTCATTCCCCCCGCGCAGGGCGGCGTCATTCCCGTGGGCTACCTGCCGGAGCAGGTGGAGAACTTCGACCGCTCGCCGGTGGACCTGGATGCGCCCGGGCCGGTGCGCAGGCTGCGCGGGCCCATCTACTGGAACTGGGCGAACCCCGCCGACGCGCGGGGCACGAACCCTGTCGTGAACAACCAGCAGATCTACCGGCCGTGGGGCTATGCGTGGGCGGACCCCACGTACAAGCTCTATGAGAAGGCCGCGCTGCTCGTGGGCGCGGATCAGAACACGGCCGCGCACACGAGCGGCATCGTCGCCAGCATGTGCGGCGTGGCGGGCGCGAGCTTCCGAGCCCCGGCGGTGCAAGCCGTCATCGCGAACGCCATGGCTCAGCGCTTCCCGGACCGACCCATCCCCAACGTCAGCCTGGGCGGTCAACTTCCGAGCGCGTTGGGACTGCCCGCGCTGGCGAACCCGACGGTGCTGCGCTCCGCGGCGTCGGTGGAGCCGACGCTGTCCGACAAGCGCGACAGCGCCTGGAAGGGGCTCCGCGCCCGCAGCGATATGCCGGATGTGGCCTTCGACGGTTCGGCGCTTCCGGGGACGGTGCCTGTCACGGCGGTGGATGCGGCGCTCATGAAGGCGCTGCGCGCGGAGCGGGGCGTGTCCACGAGCGGCACGGACGCGATGCTCGAGGAGCTCTATGACACCTACAAGGGCGCGAGCCGGACGATCCGCCGCGACATCCTCTCCGTGCTGGGCAACACCCTGGCGTGGGAGAAGCTCAAGGCGGACCCGAGCTACCCGGTGGATTGGACGGCGTGCATCGGCTACGCGGATGCCTGCGGCACGGGTCCGTCGATGGGGTCCTATGACTTCGCCTTGCGGCTGCTGAAGTCCGACCTGGTCACGTCGGTGAACCTGCGGGCCACGAGCTTCAGCAACAACTCCTTCGACACCCACAGTGCGAACGGCGTGCAGATGCACACCAACCACCTGCGCATCGCGCTGGAGATGGTGGGTCGGCTGTGCATCGAGATGAGCCTCACCCCCAGCAGGTCCGACCCGTCCCGGTCGCTGCTGGATGAGACGCTCGTGTATGTCTACAGCGACTTCGGGCGGACGTTCCCGAAGCAGGGGAGCGATCACCATCCGGCGACCTGCGCGCTGCTCGTCGGCGGAGGCATCCAGGGCAACCAGATGCTCGGCGGGTACGACGAGTCGATGAACGGCTCGCCCATGGGGGCGCCGGTGGCGCTGGTGGAGGAGGACGGGAGCCGCGGCTCCCGTGCGCCGCGCTCGCAGGACATCGCGGCGACGGTGATGAACGCCTTCGGCCTGGAGCCGGGGAAGGACTTCTTCATCCCCGGCGGCTACGGCGTCTTCGACGGCGTCGTGAAGTCCTGAGCTACTTCAGCGTCGACGTGTCGATGACGAACCGGTACCGGACGTCGGAGGCGAGCACGCGCTCGTAGGCGTCGTTGATCTTGCTGGCGGGGATGACCTCGATGTCCGCGCCGATGTGGTGCTGGGCGCAGAAGTCCAACATCTCCTGCGTCTGGGGGATGCCGCCGATGAGCGACCCGGTGAACACGCGGCGGGGCATGAAGAGCGAGAACGCGTTGAGGGAGAGCGGCTCCGGAGGCGCGCCCACGCTGACCAGGGCGCCGTCCAGGGCCAGCAGGGACAGGTAGGCGTCCACGTCGATCTTCGCGCTCACCGTGTTCACGATGAGGTCGAACGTGCCCGCGAGCTTCTGGAACGTCTCCGGGTCCTTGGTGGCGTAGTAGTGGTGCGCGCCCAGCCGCAGGCCGTCTTCCTTCTTGCTCAGCGACTGCGACAGGACGGTCACCTCCGCGCCCATCGCGCGAGCGAGCTTCACGCCCATGTGCCCCAGGCCGCCCAGGCCCACGATGGCCACCTTCTTGCCCGGGCCCGCGCCCCAGCGGCGCAGCGGCGAGTACGTCGTGATGCCCGCGCACAGCAGCGGCGCGGCGGCGTCGAGCGGGATGCCCTCGGGAATCTTGAGGACGAAGTCCTCGGTCACGACGATGTGGGTGGAGTAGCCGCCCTGCGTGAGCTGGCCGTCCCGCCCGGTGGCGCCGTAGGTGCCGACCATGCCCTTGAGGCAGTGCTGCTCCTCTCCCTTGCGGCAGGACGAGCAGTCGCCGCACGAGTCCACCATGCAGCCCACGCCGACGCGGTCGCCGACGGCGTGCTTCTTCACCTCGGCGCCGACGCTGGCGACGATGCCGGCGATCTCATGGCCGGGGACCAGGGGGTAGGTCGCCGCGCCCCACTCGTCGCGGACGGTGTGGATGTCGGAGTGGCAGATGCCGCAGAACTTGATCTCGATGAGCACGTCGCGAGGGCCGAGCTCCCGGCGCTGGATGGCCAGGGGACCGAGCGGTGACTTCGCGGAGGTTGCGGCATAGGCGTGGGCGGTAGGCATGAGTCTTCTCTCCAGGAGCAATAGGGCCGGTGAGCCCCGTTCACGTGCGGAGAGAGATACGCGCCAGCCCCGTGCATGACTACGCGCGAGGAGCCAATAGGCTATTAACGCGTGCTTAACAGTGGCTTCGGATACGGTCCTCGCGAATGAATACGGCGCCCTTCACCCAGCTCCAGGTGTTCCTCGTCGTGGCGCGCCTGAGCAGCTTCAGCGGCGCGGCGCGCGAGCTGGGCGTCTCCACGGCGGCTGTGAGTCATTCGGTGCGGCAGCTGGAGGAGCAGCTGCGCGTGGTGCTGCTCACCCGCACGACTCGCAGCGTGGCGCTGACGGACGCGGGCCGGCGGCTCGTGGAGACCGCGGGACCCGCGATGGGGCAGGCGATCGCCGCGCTTGGGGAGGTGGCCGCGCGGCCGGGAGAGACGGTGGGCCGGGTCCGGCTGTCCGTGCCGCGGGCGGCGGTGCCCTACATCATCACCCCGGTGGTCCCCACCTTCCGCGCGCGTCACCCGCGCATCGAGGTGGAGGTCGTCATCGAGGAGCGCTTCGTGGACATCGTGGCGGAGGGCTACGACGCGGGTGTGCGGCTGAGCGAAGCCATCGAGCGCGACATGGTCCAGGTGCGCCTCACGGGAGAGTTCCGCTTCGTGGTGGTGGGCGCCCCCAGCTACCTCGAGCGCCACGGCACGCCCCAGCGCCCGGAGGATCTGCTGAAGCATGAGTGCATCACGTTCCGCATGCGCTCCACCGGGGCGCTCTACGCATGGGAGCTGGAGCGGGGCCGCAGGAACTGGCGCGTTCCGGTGCGAGGGGGCGTGGTCAGCAATGACAGTCACCTGACGTTGGACCTTGCGGAGCAGGGCCTGGGGCTGGCGTATGCCATGGAGCCCCTGGTGGCGGAGCGGCTCCGCACGCGACGGCTCGTGCGGGTGCTGGAGGCCTACGCGCCCACCGTGCCCGGCTTCTTCCTCTACTATCCCAGCCGTGCGCAGCGCTCCGCGCCGCTGCGACTCTTCGTCGAGGCGGCGCGCGAGCTGGCGCTCAAGGCCGTGTGAAAGCGAATCAGCGGCCGGTCAGCTTCTCCAGGGCCTCGGGATAGCGGGCTCCCTGCGCCGTGAGCTTCGCGGCGGCCTCCGTGAGCTCGCGGACCTCGTCCGCCGTCAGCTCCACCCGGGCCGCGCCCAGGTTCTCCTCCAGCCGGTGCGGCTTCGTGGTTCCCGGGATGGGGACCATCCACGGCTTCCGCGCCAGCACCCAGGCGAGCGCGAGCTGCGCCGGCGTCACCTTCTTCCGGGCCGCGACGCTGCCCAGCAGATCGACGAAGACCTGGTTCGCCGTGCGTGCCTCCGGCGTGAAGCGCGGAAGGATGTTGCGGAAGTCGTTCTTGTCGAGCTGGGAGGTGTCGGGCAGCTTGCCCGTCAGGAAGCCCTTGCCCAGCGGGCTGAACGGAACGAACCCGATGCCCAGCTCTTCGAGGGTCGGGAGGATCTCCTTCTCCGGTTCACGCCACCACAGGGAGTATTCGCTCTGGAGGGCTGTCACGGGCTGGACCGCGTGCGCGCGGCGGATCGTCTTCGCGCCCGCTTCGGACAGGCCGAAGTGCCGGACCTTGCCTGCCTGGATGAGTTCCTTCACAGCGCCCGCGACGTCCTCGATGGGCACGTCCGGGTCCACGCGGTGCTGGTAGAACAGATCGATCACGTCAGTCTTGAGCCGCTTGAGGGAGGCCTCGGCGACCTGCTTGATGTGCTCGGGCCGGCTGTCCAGGCCCCCCTGCTTGCCGTCGCTGCTCAGCTTGAAGCCGAACTTCGTGGCGATGACCACCTGAGCGCGAACCGGGGCGAGGGCCTCACCGACAAGCGCCTCGTTTGTCCAGGGGCCGTAGACCTCGGCGGTGTCGAAGAAGGTGACGCCCTGGTCCACGGCCGACCGGATGAGGGCAATCATCTCCGTCTTGTCCGCGGGCGGGCCGTAGCCATGGCTCATGCCCATGCAGCCGAGCCCGATGGCCGAGACCTCCAGGTTGCTGTTTCCGAGTCTGCGCTTCTGCATCGTGTTCTCTCCGTCGTGAAGTTCGTCGCACGAAGGAGATACGGCCCGGGCCCGGATGGGACTAGACGCACTGGGGGCAACGGCCTGTTAAACCCACGTTGAAAGTGAAGGGTGGGCATGGGCATCGTGGATTGCCACGATTGACTCGCGTCAGGCATGCCTCGCTGGTGGATGTAAGCGTTTGGTTGCCGACGGTCGTGGGCGTGGATGTCTGTTATGGGTGGCAGCGGTGGCGTCTGCTGACGGGCGTGCCTGCCTTTCGCGCGGGCACATTCCCCTCACAGCAGGAGTGCTGATGAACGCGCTGAGGAAGTCCCTGATGGCCGTGTCCGCCGTCCTCGCCGTGGCCCCCGCCGCCGCGTTTGCCTACCCCCCGCAGTGCATGGACATCTGCCTGGAGCGTTGTGCCGGGCCTTGTTTCGAGGGGACCTACCGCACCACCTGTGAGGAGTCGGGCTGGTGCTTCGCGCCCGCGCCTTCCGAGGAGACCGCGTCCGTCTCCTCGGAGCAGAGCCAGCGGTCCGAGGACGCCGCGCCGGTCTGCGACTCCGCCCATCCGGGCGTGGAGCAGACTCCGTCCGCGGAGAGCTGAGCAGTCCTGAGCATCCGCGGGGCCTGCCCTGTCCAGGCCTCGCGGTTCAGGCGCTTCCGGAGCGGAGCGCCGCGGACAACGCGTCGAGCGCACGTTCCTGCAAGGCGGAGAGCCGCACCCCGGGCCGAGCCTGCCGCACCCGAGCGAGTGCCGCCTTCGCATCCGGAGCATCCCCCCGCGCCACGAGGAGCGCGGCGGCGATCATCCCGGTGCGCCCATGTCCCTGCGCGCAATGGACGTAGAGAGACCCGGGGAGGGCGGCCAGCTCGCGAAGAACCGGGACCACGTGCTCCACGGGCAACGTCGATGCGTCCAGGATGGGCAGGGACACGTACCGGCCAGCGGCGCGGATGGCTTCCGGTTCGATGAACTCGGAGGTCAGGTCCAGCACGGCCGTGACACCCGAGGGCAACTCGCCGGGGAGCAATCGGCGTCCCACCAGGACCCCAGGCACCACTTCGTCAAAGGCTCGCTCCCGCGAGGAGCGCCGCGCCAGATGCCAGGTGCCCCACGTGAGCAGCAGATAGGGCAGGAGTGCGAACACGGCCCACGGCCGCATGCGTCCATCCGGCTGCTTCCCGAAGGCCTTCGCGCCTGGTCCGGCGTAGGCGAGCGCCACGACCGCGAAGCTCAGTGCGGGCCACAGCAGCAGCCAGCCGAAGCCCTGGAGCCGCTGCGCCAGGAAGGTGAGGAGAGCCGCCGCGGTGGTGAAGACGAACGTGTACTTCATGCGCGGCGCAGCGTAGCGGAAACCCGGGTGGCCTCCATGCGGCGGAGGCCGACCCGGAGGTGACGGCTACTGACTCACGACACAGCCCGGCTGCGCGATGGCACACCAGGAGGAGGCCTCGCTGACGCAGATGCTGTCCCAGGCCGTGGTGCAGCAGTACGGGTCGCGGTTGCACACCGAAAACGTGCAGGAGTTGCAGTCCTTGTTCAGCGACGAGCCCGTCGTACAGACGTTGTGGGTGCATGCAGCGGCGGTACAGACGTTGCTGCTGGAGCAGGCCTGTCCGGCGCCGCAGGCGCCGCAGGCGAGGGTGCCACCACAGCCGTCGGAGATGGTTCCGCAGGTCTTGCCCTGAGCCGCGCACGTCGTCGGGGTGCAGGCGGCGGTACAGACGTTGTTGCTGGAGCAGACCTGTCCGGCGCCACAGGTGCCGCAGGCGAGGGTGCCACCACAGCCGTCGGAGATGGTTCCGCAGGTCTTGCCCTGGGCCGCGCACGTCGTCGGGGTGCAGGTGGCGGAGGCGTCGAAGACCTCGATGCTCGCCACCGCCTGCATGTTGCCCTGGGCGTTGTAGGTCGTCCCTCCGAGGAACAGGACGCGGCCGTTCGGCAGCGCGACCGTGGGGTGGTCCACGCGGGACTGGGTCAGCGTTCCCACCGTGCTCCAGGTGCTGGTCGTGGGGGAGAACAGCTCCACCTGCATCGTGTTGTAGGAGCCACCGGCCATCAGGATGGTGCCATCCGGCCGAGTCACCGACGGCGCGGAGAAGTGCTGGACGGCCGTGGCGCCAGTGTTCGTCCAGGTGTTGGCGGCCGGGTCATACAGCTCCGCCGCGGTGGCATAGCCCGTCAGCAGCACCTTGCCACTGGAGAGCAGCTGCAGGGTGTGGCCATTGCGGCCCGTGTTCATCGACGCGACGGTGGTCCAGGTCCCCGTGGTGGGGCTCCAGATCTCCGCGTGGTTGCTGGAGGACGTCGTGCCATTGCTTCCACCCGCCACGAGCACGCGGCCGTCCGCGAGCCGCACCGCGGCCTGGCTCATCATCCCGGCGTTGAGCGAGCCCGTGGCCGCCCAGGTGTTCGTGGACGGCGTGTAGACATAGGTCGAGGTGACGATGCTCACGCCGCCCGCCACGAGCACGCGGCCGTCCGCGAGCAGCGTGGCGGTGTGGCCATAGCTGATGCGGGGCAGGGGAGCGGCGGCGCTCCAGGTGTTCGTGGTGGGGTCGTAGCGCTCGGCGGACGAGAGCACGCTCGAGTTGATGCCGCCCACGACCAGCACGGTGCCGTCCTGCAACAGCGTGGCGGTGTGAGCGCGGCGCGCGGTGAGCATCGACGGACCGCTGACGGAAGTGGCCGTCGCCGGGTCATACAGCTCCGTGGAGGAGTACGAGCCAGAAGGCGTCCCTCCGCCCGCGACCAGCACCTTGCCGTTGGCGAGCAGCGTGGCGGTGTGCTGGTAGCGAGCGGACAGCATCGAACCACCGGGCACGACGAGCGCGGACGACTGGGAGGACACGACGTCGTCCCCGGGGAGCTCACTCTCGGGACTGCACGCGAGACACAACAGCAGGGGGACGACGGCCAAGGACATCCAAGACGAGGTGCGCATGTGGGCTCCCGGGAAATGGGCCCGCGACCATGGCACGCGGTGTCTGGATTCCTTTCATGAAACATGAACACAAATCGGGTGTCTCAAGATACCCGGACTTGTCTCAGGAGACGGTAAAAGCCGGTCCTGAGCTGGAGTCAGTCCACGCAGACGAGGACGCCGTCTCCGTGTTTCGCGGCCGTGACGTAGAAGGCGCGGAAGCGGTCGAAGCGCTCGGTGAGCCACTGCCAGGCCTCGTCGATGGACTCCTCGTGCGGGCATTTGTAGACGCCCGCCTCGCTCATGCTTGCGAAGGTGAAGTGCTCGCGAAGGGCGTCGAACCGCACGGCCTCCAGCATCCGGGCGATCCGCTCCACCGCCTCCGGCCGCGTGTAGCGCAGGGGCACGCCCTGACCCGCCACCACGTGCGGGGCGATCTTCGCCTCGCCATGGATTGCGATTCCGGCCAGGGAGTCGTCCTCGGCTCCCGGCTCGTTCCGGCGGCGGTCGGAGAGGACGAAGTGCAGATGATCCCACCTCCGGTCGAGCTCCACGTGTTGCATCACCAGGTCCGGGCGGGTGCGCAACAGCTCTTTCACGGCCCCCAGGAGCTGGAGTTCGCCGGGATCCGGGCCGCCCGGTGCCAGCCGCTCCTCTCGGGGATCCTGGAGCAACCGGGTGACGGAGCACAGCCATTCGCCCACGCCGATGTTTTGCCGCGCCAGTTCCAGAAGCGGGGAACCGCTGGGAAGGGCCTGGTAGCTCGCATCGAGTCCCATGGGCCCCGTCCTAGCAGCTCCGACGCCAGCGCAGCAGCTAGCTCGCGCGGTTCACCTGTTCGGGGGTGACAGGCGGCACCGCTGCGAGCGCTGCCTCCGCGGCCCTCCGCGTATTGGCTTCCGTGGCGACCTGACACAACGCCACCTGCGCTTGAAGCTGGAGCGCGAAGGCCCGGCCCCGGCCGAACATGACGCCGATCAACGCCGCAACCAGACCGCCGATCAGGACGAAGAGGCCTTGCGCGTTCATCGCCTTCGTCACCACCACACCCACGATGAAGGCCATGAAGCCCCACGCGAAGATGATGCCGGCGGCCCGGTCGTACAGCGCCTGGGCATGTTTCGTGATGATGCTGGGATCGTAATGCACTGCCATGGTGGCTCCGCGGTCGGGGGATGAAGGGCCCGTGGATCAGGCCCGCGCGGCTCCATCCCATTGCGCGAAGCGCCCGGGCATCCCCCATGAGAGGAATGCCCGGCGGCATCAGGCCCGTGCTACTTCGGCACCCAGACCGCGACCCAGTCGATCTGCACGTTGCCGGCGGCGCTGTTGCTCGGAGGCGTGCCGCTCAGGTCGGTCTCCGTCTGGATGACCCAGTTGCCCTTGCGGCGCGTTCGGGATGCCGCTCTGCGCGCCGTCCAACGAGTACATCGTCGCCGCCCCGCTGACCGTGACGCGCCCGACGTACTGCCCATCCGGCGCTCCGGTGCGCGCCTCCCGCGTCAGCGTTCCCTGCCAGCCGGACCAACCGCGGGTGTTCGTCTCGAAGGACGTGTTGGTGATGACGGACGCCAGGTTCGACGTGGCCTGGACCGGAGCGTCGGCTTCAGGCTCCGGGTTGCATGCGGACGCCAGGGGGAGGGCCAGCAACAGCGCCAGGGCAGTGCGGAAGCGCGGCCTGCGAAGCACAGCGGACTCACTCATGACACTCTCCGTGGTAAACTAGAAATACCTGCATAGTTGTAAATAACAGATGCGGCGCATCGGACAGGCCCACCGTGTGCCTGCGTCTCCCACTCCTGTCGTGCATGGCCATTCTCGGCCCAGGAGGAGAGACGCCATGCCCACCGACACGAAGCAGCCTTCCGACTCCGGATTGGATCCCCACGCCCGTGCCTTCCTGGAGCAGCTGAAGAAGGCGGGCGGGCCCGCGCTCGAAACCCTGCCTCCCGCGGAGGCGCGCGCCGTGCTCCGGAGCGTGCAAGCAGGAAAGAGCGCGCGGAAGCCGGCCCGCATCGAGGACCGCTCCCTGCCGGTGGGCCCTGACGGACAGGTCTCCGTCCGCATCGTGCGGCCCGCGGACGCGTCGGAGACGCTCCCGGTGGTGCTCTACCTCCACGGCGGTGGCTGGGTGCTGGGCGACAAGGACACGCACGACCGGTTGATCCGTGAGTTGGCCGTGGGCGCGCGGTGCGCGGTCGTGTTCGTCAACTACACGCCTGCTCCGGAAGGGCAGTACCCCACGCAGATCGAACAGGCCTACGCCGCGCTGCAATGGGTCGCGAAGAACGGCGGCGAAGCGGACCTGGATGGACAGCGGATCGCCGTGGTGGGAGACAGCGCTGGCGGGACCCTGGCGGCGGCGCTCACGCTGGTGGCGAAGGAACGCGGCGGTCCGCGCATCCTGCAGCAGGTGCTGTTCTATCCCGTCACGGATGCCCGCTTCGACACGGGGTCCTACGCGCGCTACGCGGACGGCTACTTCCTCACCCGCAGCGGCATGCAGTGGTTCTGGGACAACTACGTACCGGATTCCACCGTCCGCACGGAGCCCACCGTCAGCCCCCTGCGCGCGACCGACGCGCAGCTGCGAGGCCTGCCCCCGGCGCTGATCCTCAATGGCGAGTGCGACGTGCTCCGCGACGAAGGCCAGGCCTACGCGCGCAGGCTCGTGGACGCGGGCGTCCCCGCGCTGGCCCTCCAGTACGATGGGATGATCCACGACTTCGTGATGCTGGATCCGCTGGCGGACTCACTCGCCGCGCGCAACGCCATCGCCCAGGCCTGCGTGACGCTGTCGGAAGCCCTGGGCACGCGGAGGCAGGTGGACGCGACGCTCACGTCCCAGCCCGCGCAGGTTCGCGAGCGGGAGAGCGCGCGTCACTGATCAATCCCCTGAGTCCAGCCATGCGGCCAACACATCCGCGTGGCACGGGCCCGGCTTGCACCAGCAGCCCAGCCGCTTGCCGCGCAACGTCCGCACGTCGCGCAGGAAGGCCGGGTCGTGCTTCGTGCGCAGCTCCAGGTACCAGCGGAAGGACTCGAACGCGTCCGGGCCGGGCGCCATGCGCCGCTGCGCCTCGTCGCGGATCCGCTCGGCTTCGTCCGCGGGCAGCTTCGCCAGCCACGGTTCGAAGTACGTGCGGATCATCGCCTTCCAGGTCTTCACACCCCCGGGCTTGAACGGGTTGCCGAAGCGGCCCGGCACGGGGTTGAGCGGCCCGGGCTTCGCCCAGGCGCGGAAGGCACGGCCCACGTACACCTCGCAGGCGTCGTGGACGTGCACCGCGGTGGTTCGGGATTCGGACATGGCGGGTGCATCGTTAACAGATGCACCCGTCAGACGCCGTGCGTGAAGCCCGGCCCGTCAGCAGGCAGGGGTCACCAGGGGTCGATGCCCTGCTTCTCGTGCGGCGTCGGCGTGTACGTGGACTTGAACCCCGAGGCCGCGGCGTTGAGCCCGGAGCCGAGCGCCTCCACCGCGCCCTGCTTGAACTGGCCCTTGCTGAAGCTCACGAAGGCGTCGCGGCCGAAGTTCAGCGCCTCGCGCTGGTGCGCGTTGACCTCGCTGCGCGCGCCCGTCTCCACCTTCTTGACGTTGTCGATGACGCTGTTCTTGGAGCGGTCGGAGATGCCGAAATTGCCCTTGTCGAGGATCTGGTTCACGCCGCTGACCGCGTGGCTGTAGTCGCTCGTCTTGCCCTGCGTCGTCTGATCAATCTGCAGGCGGGAGGGGTTCTTGAACGTGTGGTTGCTGGTGACCTTGAACATGGTTTGCCTCGCTGGGGGCGGCGGCCCGTTGGCCCCTGCCCGCGGTAGGTGATGCGTTGAAATGATTGTCGGGGCATGTGGGGTGGAGTTTCCTGAAGACTTTCATTTGCGCACGTATACGTCATTTGTCGTATGCCGGCCTCCGCGAAGGCCATCGCAGTGGCAAGGCCCGCCGGAAGACGGCAACGTACGCGCCCGTCTCCTCCCACCCTCGCGGACATGATCGCCAACCTCCACGACGCCGACATTCCGAAGCCCGTGCTCGAAGTCATCACCCGCCTGCGCGAGCTGGGCCACCCCACGTACCTGGTGGGCGGCTGCGTGCGGGACATGGTCCGCAAGGTCCACCCGAAGGACTTCGACGTCGCCACCAGCGCGCTGCCGGAAGAGGTCCAGCGCGCCTTCCGCAAGGTCATCCCCACCGGCATCCAGCACGGCACCGTCACCGTCGTCACCGGCGGCAACCACGTGGAGGTGACGACGTTCCGTTCGGAAGGGGACTATCTGGATGGCCGGCGCCCCAGCTCCGTGTCCTTCGAGCGGGACATCGTGAAGGACCTGTCGCGGCGCGACTTCACCATCAACGCCATGGCGTACAACCCGCTGGACCGCGAGCTGGTGGATCCGTTCGGCGGCCAGGTGGACCTGCCCGCGAAGTTGATCCGTTGCGTGGGCTCCGCGCAGGAGCGCTTCTCCGAGGACGGACTGCGCCCCCTGCGCGCCGTGCGCTTCGCCGCCGTGCTGGGCTTCACGCTGGACCCCGACACCCGCGACGCCATCCCTGCGACCCTGGCCGTGTTCCGCAAGGTCGCGCTGGAGCGCGTGCGCGAGGAGTTGCTCAAGCTGCTCCTGTCCCCTCGCGCGGAGATGGGGCTGCACTTGCTGGCGGACACGGGGCTGATGGAGGTCTTCCTTCCGGAGGTGGCCCACGCGGACGAGGAGGCCGCCCGGCTCGCCCGCGCCGCCGTGCAGGCCGCGCCGCTGGACGCGGACCTGCGCGTGGCCACGCTGCTCGCGGACATCGACACCGCGACGCAGGCCCGTGAGCTGTGTCTGCGTTTGAAGTTCCCCAACAAGTCCGCGGACCTCATCGGCATGCTCGTCGAGCACGCGAAGCTGGAGACGCGCGTGGACGACGCGGACCCCGCGCTGCGCCGGCTGCTCGCCCGCGTGGGCTTGGTATACCTGCCCGCGCTCCTCTCCGTGGCGAAGGCCCGCGTCCAGGTCCGGGCCCCGGAGCGCCTGCCCGCGGTGGAGGCGTTGGCCGGAAGGCTGGAGGCGCTGGCCGCCGCGAAGCCCCCGCTGTCCGCGAAGGAGCTGGCGCTCACCGGGGGCGACATCATGAAGACGCTGGGCATCGGCCCCTCGCCGAAGGTGGGCGAGGCGACCCGGTACCTTGTCGAATCCGTGCTCGATGACCCGTCGCTGAACACCGCGGACGCGCTCCGCTCCCTGCTCACGGCCTGGGCGGCGCGCGGTTCATGACACGGGGGCCTCTTCCCGGCCGGAGGGCAGGGGAGGGGGCCCGGAGCGCCTCCGGCCGTGCGTCGCGGCCTGGGGGCGTGTAGGAAGGAGCCCCATGCGAGTCGTCGTTGCGATGAGTGGCGGAGTGGATTCCTCGGCCGCCGCCGCCCTGCTCAAGGAGCAGGGCCACGAGGTCATCGGCATCACCCTGCGCGTCTGGTCCTACGAGGGCGCCGCGAAGTGTGGCAGCTGCTGCAGTCCGGACGACATCGACGATGCCCGCGCGGTGGCCCAGACGCTGGGCATCCCGTTCTACGTGGCCAACGCCGAGGAGATCTTCCAGGACCGGGTCGTCAACCCGTTCGTCCAGTCGTACCTGGGAGGCAAGACGCCCATCCCGTGCGTGAGCTGCAACCGCGACGTGAAGTTCAACTTCCTCCTCAAGCGCGCGCGCGCCCTGGGCGCCCGGCTCGCCACGGGCCACTACGCCCAGGTGGAGGAGGTGGACGGCCGCTTCCACCTGCGCCGCGCCGTGGACGCCGCCAAGGACCAGAGCTACTTCCTCTTCACCCTGGGCCAGGAGGAGCTGAAGGACGTCCTCTTCCCCGTGGGCCACCTCACCAAGCCGGAGGTGCGCGCCGTCGCCGAGCGCCACAACCTGCCCACCACCCACAAGCCGGAGAGCATGGAGATCTGCTTCGTGCCGGACGGCGACTACGCCGGGTTCGTGGAGAAGGTCGCCGGTCCCCAGCCGTCCGGCGAGGTCGTGGATCCGGAGGGCAAGGTGCTGGGCACGCACAACGGCATCCACCGCTTCACCGTGGGGCAGCGCAAGGGCCTCAACCTGGGCGGCGGCGAAGTGCGCTACGTGCAGCGCCTGGAGCCGGAGACGAACCGCGTCGTCGTGGGCCCCGCGGAGGGCACCGGCCGCGCGCAGTTCGGCCTGCTCCAGCCGCACTGGGTGGACGGTCCGCCTCCGCCCGAACAGGCCGTGGAGGTCCGGATCCGTCACCGCCACGCGGGCGCACCGGGACGGATCCACATCTCGCAGCACGGGCTGGTGTCCGTGAAGCTCGACGAGCCCGCGCGCGCCGTCACGCCGGGGCAGGCCGCGGTGGTCTACGACCGGGATCGCGTGCTCGGCGGCGGGTGGATCGTCTGAGCCGACCTGACGCGTCCTCCGTCATCCACTGATGCAGCCGGGGCCGGACTTCCGGCCTCGCGCGCGCCGCGTGTTCCACTGCCTCCGCGAATTTGACCCGCCTGGGGGTGGGGCGTAGCTTGCGCGCACGCTGTCGCTACAGGCCGTTACACGGGCCGTGAGCGCGCGATCGAGGTCTGCCCCGCCATGCGTGACGCCCATCGGATGAAGGAGAAGTTCGACGTCTCGCTGGACAACCGGCAGATCGTCAGCCTGTTGATCGCCGGCATCGTCGTGATGGGCGCCGTGTTCGTGCTGGGCGTGGTGGTGGGCAAGAAGCTCTCCGGCGACGCGCAGACGGCCGAGGCCCCGGACCTGCTCTCCGCGCTGGACGCCAACGCGCAGGTCCTCAACGACGCGCGCCAGGATCCGCCGCTCACCTTCCCGGACGAGCTCACCCGCAAGACGGGCTCTGAGCCCCTGCCGCCGATGCCCAAGCCCGCCGCGAAGCCGGAGGCCCCCAAGGTCGCCGCCGCCGCGAAGCCCGAGGTGAAGCCGGAGCCCAAGCCCGCGGCGAAGCCCGCCGCCCTGGCCCCCACGCCGGACCCCGACACGGGCGAGCTGCCCGCGATGGACGCCGCCGAGGAGGACGCCATCGCCAACGGCAAGCCGCTCGCGAAGCCGGAGCCCAAGGTCGAAGAGCCCGCCAAGGTCGCCGCCGCGAAGCCGGAGCCCAAGGTGGTGGAGCCGGTGAAGGGAAAGGTGGAGGAGACGCCGGTCGCCACCCGCACCGCCGCGCGTGACGGAGGCATGAAGGAGGCCATCGCCCGGGCCCAGGCGCTCCCCGCGGAGCCGCCGCGTCCGTCCGAGGCCGTGAAGGGTGGGGCGTTCACGCTCCAGCTCTCCGCCTTCCAGAGCCGCCAGGACGCCGACCGTTTCGCCGCGCGGTTGCGCGACAAGGGCTATGCCCCCTATATCCTGACGGCGGAGGTGCCCGGAAAGGGCACCTGGTACCGCGTCCGGATGGGCAGCTTCGCCAGCAAGGAAGCCGCGGGTCGGTACCTGACGGACTTCAAGCGCGAGACCCAGCTCGACGCGTACGTGGCCGGCACGAACTAGCGCTGCTGGGCAAGGAAGAGACGAAGCAAATGACGACGACGAAGCGGGTGGAGAAGCCCTGGGGCCACGAGCTCATCTGGGCCCACACGGAGCGCTACGTGGGCAAGCTCCTGCACGTGAAGGCCGGCCACAAGCTGAGCCTCCAGTTCCACAACGTGAAGGACGAGACCATCCACGTCCAGAGCGGCAAGCTCCTCTTCGTCGTGGACGAGGGCCAGGGCCTCATCGAGAAGGAGATGAACCCCGGTGAGAGCTACCACATCAAGCCGCTGACCAAGCACCGCATGGTCGCCATCACCGACTGCGACATCCTCGAGGTCAGCACCCCCGAGCTGAATGACGTGGTGCGCCTGGAGGACTCCTACGGGCGCACGGGCACCAGCGCCCCGTAGTCCCCGCTGTGAAGCCCGCTGGCGCGCCTTCACGGTGCGCCGGCCGGGCCTCCGACGTCACTCCTTGGACTTCGCCGCCGCGTTCGGATTGCGGGTCCACTGGTCCACGGTGCCGTCGCCGTCCAGGTCCTCGCCAATGCGATCCACCTGGCCGTTCTCCCAGTACTCCCAGTAGTCCACCCGGCCGTCGTGGTTCGCGTCGCGCTCCTTCCTCACGAGCGTGTCGTTCTCGTAGTACAGCCACGAGTCCGAGCGGCCGTCGCCGTCCAGGTCGCGCTCGCCCTTCGTGCGCTTGCCCTCGGCGTAGTGGTACGTGGCGTCCACCTTGCCGTCGTAGTCCAGGTCCATCACCTCGCGGACCTTCGCGCCCTGCGGATCCAGGTACTGGGTGACGTCCACGCGGCCGTCCCAGTTCAGGTCCAGCTCCTTGCGCACCAGCACGTCCTTGAGCCGGTACTCCCAGACGTCCGTGCGGCCGTCGCCGTTGGCGTCCAGCTCCGTGACGGTCTCCCCCGGGTCCTGTTTCCCCCGGACGCCCTCCGCCTCGGGACGCTTGTGCGATGCGTCAATGGGCTCCGAGGCCTTCTGGGAGGCGCAGCCCGCGAGCGCACCTACAGCCAGGAAGCCCAGGAAAATCAAACGGTTGCTAGAAGCCAAGATGCCTCCCGAGCAGGTGGGGCGCCATGTTCGCGCCGCTTCACTTCCGTGCTTTCGCAGGCCACGTCATTCCATATATTTTCACGTATCGCCATGGCCCGAAAGAAAGTCAGCACCACCATCTACATCACTCCGGAGCAGAACGAACTGCTCAAGGCGCTGAACCAGAAGTCGAAGGTGCCCGTGGCCGAGTACATCCGGCAGGGCATCGACCTGGTGCTGGAGAAGTACAAAGCGCAGCTGCCGGGCCAGGCAACCTTCGACGAACTCTCCTGACGAACGAGGCGTGACGTGACGAGCATGCGTGGCAAGCGGGCGGTGGTGTTGGGTGGGGCCGGATTCGTGGGCTCGCATCTGTGTGAGCGGCTGCTGGACGACGGCGCGGAGTCCGTCCTCGCGGTGGACAACCTCATCACGGGCAATGAGGCGAACGTCCGCACGCTCAAGCCGCGCGCGGGCTTCCAGTTCGTGAACCAGGACATCACCGAGGGCCTGGAGGTGGATGGGCCGGTGGACTTCGTCCTCAACCTGGCCTCGCCCGCGTCGCCCATCGACTACGCGAACCTCCCCATCGAAACGCTGCGCGTGGGCTCCATCGGCACGGAGAACGCGCTGAAGCTGGCGGAGAAGAAGAAGGCCGTGTTCCTCATGGCCTCCACGTCGGAAGTGTACGGCGACCCGCTGGTGCACCCCCAGAAGGAGGATTACTGGGGCAACGTGAATCCCATTGGCCCGCGCTCTGTGTACGACGAGGCCAAGCGCTACTCGGAGGCCATCAGCGCCGCGTACGAGCGCAGCCGCGGCGTGAACGTCCGCATCGTGCGCATCTTCAACACGTACGGCCCGCGCATGCGCCTCAACGACGGCCGCGTGGTGCCCGCCTTCGTGGGCCAGGCGCTCAAGGGCGAGGACTTCAGCGTCTTCGGGGACGGCAGCCAGACGCGCTCGTTCTGCTACGTGAAGGACCTGGTGGACGGCCTGGTGCGGCTCGCGCTGTCGGACGTCCGGGGCCCGGTGAACATCGGCAACCCGCGCGAGATGACCATCAAGCAGTTCGCGGAGGCCGTGCGCGAAGCGGCCGGTGGGGGTAGGCAGATCGTCTACCACCCGCTGCCCAAGGATGATCCGAAGCAGCGTCAGCCGGACATCACCCGCGCGCGCACGCTGCTGGGGTGGGAGCCCAAGGTGAAGTTGGAAGATGGTCTGCGGGACACCATCGCCTACTTCCGTGAGGTTGCCGCTCGCCCCTCTGGGACTTAGGTTGGCCGCGCGCGAGTGAACGCGAGGTAGTCGGCCCGGCCCTCGTGGCGGCCGGGCCTGGGGAGAACGGCGTGAAAGTCCTGGTAACGGGCGGCGCGGGCTTCATCGGCTCGCACGTGTGCGATGAGTTCCTGCGCAATGGCCACGAGGTCATCGCGCTGGACAACCTGTCGAGCGGCAAGAAGGAGAACCTGGATCCGCGCGTACGGCTGGCCGTGCACGACATCCGGAGCCCGGAAGCCGCGGAGCTCATCCGCACGGAGAAGCCCCAGGTGCTCTGTCACCTGGCCGCCCAGATGGACGTGCGCCGCAGCGTGGAGGACCCCGGCTTCGACGCGGACGTGAACATCCGCGGCATGACGAACCTGCTGGAGGCCGCGCGCCAGTCCGGCGTGAAGAAGGTCATCTTCAGCTCCACCGGCGGCGCCATCTACGGCGAGCAGGACTACTTCCCCGCCCGGGAAGACCACCCCCAGCGGCCGGTGTCGCCCTACGGCGTCTCCAAGGCGGCGGGCGAGCTGTACCTGGGCTACTACCGCGCGCAGTACGGCCTGCCGTACGTCGCCCTGCGGTACGCCAACGTGTACGGCCCCCGGCAGAACCCGCACGGCGAGGCCGGCGTGGTGGCCATCTTCAGCCAGCGCGTCATCGCGGGGCAGGGCTGCACCATCTACGGCGAGGGCAAGCAGACGCGTGACTTCGTCTTCGGTCCGGACGTGGCCCGCGCCAACTACCTGGCCTTCCAGAGCGACTACGTGGGCGCCGCGAACATCGGCACCGGCGTGGAGACGGACATCAACCGGCTCTACGAGCTCATCGCGGAGGCCGGCGGCAGCTCGCTGAAGGCCGCGCACGCGCCGGGCAAGCCGGGCGAGCAGCTGCGCTCCTGCATCGACGCGGCGCACGCGAAGAAGGTGCTGGGCTGGGAGCCGTCCGTGCAGCTGGCGGAGGGCCTGCGCCACACGCTCCAGTTCTTCCGTGACCAGGCCGCGGGTCCCGTCCGCGTCCGGGGCTGAGTCCGGGCCGTCGTCGCGCCGCTCAAGTCCCCCCGGCCTGGATGCCGGGGGGAATGCGGGGCGTCAGGCGGGTGGAGTGCCCGGCGGGCAGGTGTGCGCCGGTCGTGGATTTTCAGGCGGTTCGGTGTTACCTACGCCCGCTTCGCGACCGACGAGCGCCCTGACCATGCCGGCTGAAAACGCGCACATCCGCAACTTCTGCATCATCGCCCACATCGACCATGGAAAGTCGACGCTGGCCGACCGCCTCCTGGAGAAGACAGGCACGCTGACCAAGCGTGAGGCGCAGGCCCAGTTCCTCGACAACATGGACATCGAGCGAGAGCGGGGCATCACCATCAAGGCCCAGTCCGTGCGGATGACGTACACCGCCAAGGACGGCCAGAACTACGTCCTCAACCTCATCGACACGCCGGGACACGTGGACTTCGCCTACGAGGTGAGCCGCAGCCTCGCCGCGTGCGAGGGCGCGCTGCTCGTCGTGGACGCGACGCAGGGCGTGGAGGCGCAGACGCTCGCCAACGTCTACATGGCGTTGGAACACGAGCTGGAGATCATCCCGGTCATCAACAAGATCGACCTGCCCTCCGCGGACGTGGAGCGCACGCGCGGGGAGATTGAAGACGTCATCGGCATCGACGCGTCCGTCGCGGTGCCGGCCTCCGCGAAGGAGGGCATCGGCATCCACGACATCCTGGAGTCGGTGGTCAAGCGCGTGCCGCCGCCCACGGGTTCGCCGTCCGCGCCGCTCAAGGCGCTCATCTTCGACTCCTGGTACGACAACTACCGGGGCGTGGTGACGCTGGTGCGCGTGCTGGAAGGCACGCTGAAGCTGAAGCAGAAGATCAAGATGTTCAGCAACAACAAGGTCTTCGAGGTGCAGGAGCTGGGCGTGTTCAGCCCCTTCTCGCGCCCGGTGACGCAGCTCATGGCGGGCGAGGTGGGTGTCCTCGTCGCCAACGTGAAGGAGCTGCAGGACGCGAAGGTCGGCGACACCGTGACGGAGGAGGCGCGGCCCACCGAGCAGCCCTTCCCGGGCTTCAAGGAAGTCAAGCCGATGGTGTTCTCCGGCATCTTCCCGGTGGACTCGTCCGACTACGAGAACCTGCGCGACGCGCTGGCGAAGCTCACGCTCAATGACTCCGCCTTCACCTACGAGCCGGAGTCGTCCACGGCGCTGGGGTTCGGCTTCCGCTGCGGCTACCTGGGCCTGCTCCACATGGAGATCGTCCAGGAGCGCCTGGAGCGCGAGTACAACCTCAACCTGATCACCACGGCGCCGTCGGTGGTCTACCGCATCACCACCACCAAGGATGAAGTGCTCCTGGTGGACAACCCGGCGAAGCTGCCGCCGACGCAGAACATCACCAAGTTCGAGGAGCCCATCCTCACCTGTCACATCCACGTGCCCAACGAGCACCTGGGCGCCATCCTGAAGCTGTGCCAGGACCGGCGTGGCGTGCAGAAGGACATGAAGTACCTGGGCTCCAGCGGCACCCGCGTGCAGGTGACGTACGAGATGCCCATGGCGGAAGTCGTCTTCGACTTCTTCGACCGGCTGAAGAGCGTGTCGCGCGGGTACGCGAGCCTGGACTACGAGCTGTCCTCCTACGCGGAAGCGGACCTCGCGAAGCTGGACATCCTCATCAACGGGGAGCCGGTGGATGCGCTCTCCGTCATCGTGCACCGCGAGCGCGCGTACCTGCGCGGCCGCGAGGTCTGCGAGAAGCTCAAGGAAGTGATTCCCAAGCAGATGTACGAGGTGGCCATCCAGGCCGCCATCGGCGCGAAGATCATCTCCCGCGAGACGATCTCCGCCATGCGCAAGAACGTCCTTGCCAAGTGCTACGGCGGCGACATCAGCCGCAAGCGCAAGCTCCTGGAGAAGCAGAAGGAGGGCAAGAAGCGCATGAAGCAGGTGGGCACGGTGGAGATTCCGCAGGAAGCCTTCCTCGCGGTCCTCAAGACGGAGCAGTAAGCCCTATGAGCACGGCCAGTCCTTCCATGAAGCTGGGAGCGGCCATGGCCGCGCGCCGCACTCCGGAGCAGCTCAAGGCCCGCCGCCAGCTGATGTGGCGCGAGCTGCTCACCAGCCTCTGGGCTCCGCTGTGCGGTGTGGGCCTGGCGTTCATCCCCTACGTCACGCTGATTGAGATGGCGCCCGGCACCGCGTCCTGGGCCCAGCCGCTGATCAAGGGCTTCGGCCTGCTGATGGTGCTGGCCTTCGTGGGCCTGCTGGTGTGGCGCAACGCCTCCCGGAAGGAATCGCTGCTGCGCACGTTGCGCCACGAGGCGCACGAGCTCATCTCCGAGGACGAGCGCATCCTCGCGCGCCTGGGGACGAAGGTGTCCCCGGCCGTGGCGGAGCGCATCACCGAGCAGGCCCTGCGCGTGGAGTCCGCGTCCGTGGCGGCCAACGCGGAGCTGCTGCGCACGGAGACGCAGGCGCTGGAGAAGCTCACCCAGGAGCACCTGGGCGCGTACCGCAAGCAGTCCGTGTGGGACTTCCTGGGCGGCTTCGGCAAGGCGCTGCTCATCGCGGTGATCATCCGCACGGTGCTGATCGAGCCGTACCGCATCCCGTCCGGCTCCATGCTGCCCACGCTGCAGATTGGCGATCAGGTCTTCGTGAACAAGTTCATCTACGGGGTGCGCATCCCGTACACGAACTTCGTCCCGTTCCGCATCGTGCGGGAGCCCATGCGCGGGGACGTCATCGTCTTCAACAACCCGGTGGACGAGTCCAAGGACTTCATCAAGCGCGTCATCGGCATCCCCGGCGACACGGTGGAGATCGTCGACGGGGTGGTGCGCATCAACGGCGAGCCGCAGCCGCGCACGCTGGTGACGCCGGACTACGTGGTGCACAACCAGGACGACCTGACGGGCCGCTGGTTCGACCAGGAAGAGGTGCTCTACCGCGAGAACCTGGGCGGCGTGGTGCACTCGTCACTCCAGCACCCCATGCGCCTGCCGGGCCGCGAGCACGAGGGCCCCTACACGGTGCCCGCCAACAGCGTCTTCGTGATGGGCGACAACCGGGACAACAGCGCGGACAGCCGCTACAACCTGGGCGGCCCGGGCGGCGCCGAGGTCGCCTACGTGCCGTACGGCCACATCAAGGGCAAGGCCATGGTCGTCTGGCTGTCGCTCGGTTGGGGTGGCCTGCTGGGCAATCTGTTCGGCGGCACGGGCCTGAGGGTCGACCGCTTCTTCGAACCGGTGCGCTGACGGACGCTGGACGGGTCGCCGCCACGCGCCGTGCTTGACGCAACGTGCGGCGCGCGGTACGCGGCGGCCCCGGCCCATGAGACATCTTCTCGGAATCGCAGGCTGGCGGCGGGACGAGCTGGAAGCACTGCTCGACCGCGCCCAGGCTCACCTGCCCGGCGGACCGGATGCCTCGCACGTTCTGCGGGGCCGCGTCGTGGCGAACCTCTTCTTCGAGGACTCCACCCGGACGCGCTCCTCCTTCGAGGTGGCCGCGCGGAAGCTGGGCGCGGACGTCCTCAACTGGAGCTACGCGGGCTCCTCCGTGTCCAAGGGGGAGACGCTCCTGGACACCGCGCGCAACATCGAAGCCATGGGGCCGGCGGTCATCGTCATCCGCCACCGCTCCTCCGGCGCGCCGGGGCTCGTGGCCCGCCACGTGAAGTGCGCGGTGGTCAACGCGGGCGACGGCGCGCATGAGCACCCGTCCCAGGCCCTGCTGGACGCCTTCACCCTGCGCCAGCGCTGGGGCCGCCTGGACGGGCGCACGGTGCTGATTGTCGGTGACGTGCTGCACAGCCGCGTGGCGCGCTCCAACCTCTTGTGCCTGAAGGCGCTGGGGGCCCGGGTCGTGCTCTGCGGACCGCCCACCCTCCTGCCGCCAGGGCTGGAGGAGATGGGCGGAGAGGTGACGCATCAGCTGGACGCCGTGCTGCCCCAGGCGGACGCGGTGATGTGCCTGAGGCTGCAGACGGAGCGCATGTCGGAAGCCTTCCTGCCGTCCCAGCGGGAGTACTCGCGGCTGTTCGGTATCACGCCCGCCCGCGCGGAGCGGATGAGGCCGGAAGCCCTCGTGCTGCACCCGGGCCCCATCAACCGCGGCGTGGAGTTGTCGCCGGTGGTGGCGGACGGGCCTCGCAGCGTCATCCTGGAGCAGGTGGCCAACGGCGTCGCGGTGCGCCGGGCCGTCCTGGAGGCGTGCGCATCATGACCACGGTGCTCTTCCAGCGGGCGCGCGTCATCGACCCGCGCAATGGCGTGGACGGCGTTCGTGACGTCCTCGTGACGGACGGCCGGGTGGCCCAGGTGTCAGAAGGCCCGCTGCCCGCGCCCAAGGACGCGCGGGTGGTGGACGCCACCGACAAGTGGCTGGTGCCGGGCTTCATCGACCTGCACGTGCACCTGCGCGAGCCGGGAGAAGAGGGCAAGGAGACGGTCCTCACCGGCTGCCGCGCGGCGGTGGCGGGCGGCTTCACCGGCGTGGTGGCCATGCCCAACACCAAGGTGGTGAACGACAGCGCGCTCGTCACGGAGCTGGTGCTGTCGCGCGCCCGGGACGCGGACCTGTGCCACGTGTATCCGGCTGGCGCCATCACCAAGGGGCTCAAGGGCGAGGAGCTGTCGGAGGCAGGCGAGCTGATTGGCGCCGGCTGCGTGGCCCTCACCGACGACGGCCGCCCGGTGATGAACGCGAGCCTGATGCGCCGGGTGCTCCAGTACGCCACCCAGTTCGACGTGCCGGTGATGGTGCACGAGGAGGACCTCACCCTGTCCGCCGGCGGCGCCATGCACGAGGGCGCCACGTCCACGCGGCTGGGCCTGCGCGGGATTCCGTCCTCCGCGGAGGTGGCCATGGTGGCGCGCGACCTGGTGCTCCTGGAGGAGACGAAGGGGCGGCTGCACGTGGCGCACGTGTCCTGTGAGGGCAGCGTGCGGCTCATCCGCGAGGCGAAGAAGCGCGGCCTGCGCGTCACCTGCGAGGTGGCGCCGCACCACTTCACCCTGGATGACCGGGCGGTGGGGGATTACGACACCCACGCGAAGATGGCGCCGCCCCTCCGGAGTGACGTGGACGTGAAGGCGCTGCGCGAGGCGCTGGTGGACGGCACGGTGGACGCCATCGCCACGGACCACGCGCCGCACGGCGTGTCCGACAAGCTGGTGGAGTTCGAGAAGGGCATCAACGGCATCGTCGGGCTGGAGACGGCCCTGGGGCTCACGCTGGCGCTGGTGCACGAGGGCGTGCTCACCCCGCGCCGGGCGGTGGAGCTCCTGTCGGACGGGCCGGCGAGGGTATTCAGCCTGCCGGGCGGTCACCTGGCGCCTGGTGCCCCGGCGGACATCACTCTTTTGTCCCCTTCGGAGGAGTGGACGGTGGATGCCCACCGGTTCTATTCCCGCAGTCGCAACACGCCCTTCCACGGGCGCACGCTGAAGGGTCGCGTGACGCAGACGTGGGTGGGCGGCCGGTGTGTGTTCGAGGACGGTCAGCTCAAGGAGTCGCGGTGATGACGAAGCGGGCGGTGCTCGCACTGGCGGATGGCACCACGTTCGAGGGACGCGCCTTTGGCGCTTCCGGCGAGACGGTGGGCGAAGTGGTCTTCAACACGTCCATGTACGGCTACCAGGAGATCCTCACGGATCCCTCGTACGTGGGGCAGATCGTCACCATGGCGTACCCGGAGATGGGCAACATCGGGGCGAACGCGGCGGACGAGGAGGCGGGACTGCCGCACGCGGTGGGCATGGTGGTGCGCTCGCTGACGAAGACGCCCTCCAACTGGCGCTCGCAGGAGACGCTGGACGCGTACCTCGCGCGCCACGGCCGCGTGGGCATTGAAGGCGTGGACACCCGCCGGCTGGTGCGCCACCTGCGCACGCACGGCGCGCAGACGGGCATCATCTCCACGGAGAACGTGACCGCCGCCGCCCTGTCCGAGCGCGCGCGCACCGCCGTGGGCATGGAGGGCCTGGACCTGGCCACGGGCGTGTCCTGCAAGGAGCCCTACCTCTTCACCACGCCGTCGCCGGACGTGTTCCTGGCCACCGGTGACAAGCGCCCGGAGCCGGAGCTGAAGTTCGACGTCGTCGCGTACGACTACGGCCTCAAGCGCTCCATGCTCCAGTACCTGGTGGACGTGGGCTGCCGCGTGACGGTGGTGCCCTCCCACTTCACGGCGGAGCAGGTGCTGGCGAAGAAGCCGCACGGCGTCTTCCTGGCCAACGGCCCGGGCGACCCGGCCGCGGTGAAGGGCGCGGACCGCACGGTGGCGGCGCTGCTGGGCAAGGTGCCGGTGTTCGGCATCTGCCTGGGGCACCAGATCATGGCGCTGGCCCTGGGCGGCCGGACGTACAAGATGAAGTTCGGCCACCGCGGCGGCAACCAGCCCGTGAAGGACCTCACGACGGGCAAGGTGGAGATCACCGCGCAGAACCACGGCTTCGCGGTGGACGACGCCAGCCTCAAGGGCAAGGCCGTCGTCACGCACATCAACCTGAATGACGGCACGGTGGAGGGCCTGGCCGTTCCGGACGCGCGGGCCTTCAGCGTGCAGTACCACCCCGAGGCTTCGCCCGGCCCTCACGACGCGCGCTACCTGTTCAGCCGCTTCGCGACGCTGATGGCGGGTTCGTAGGAAGAGGCACGCACCGGCCATGGACACCGCGCTGACCCCGATGTCGTACCAGCCCTACCTGGACCAGCTCATCGCCTTCGGCAGCTCGGAGGCGCGCAAGCCGGACCTCCTGGAGGCCAAGGCGGAGTACTTCCGTCTCACCGGAGAAGTCTTCGAGGACGACAAGCTCTTCGAGCTGCGGATGGCGTCGTTCCTGGACTACTACCTCTACGACCGCGTCTCGCCGCTCACGGGCAAGACGCCGGCCGCGGAGCTGTACGAGCAGCGCCTGCAGTCCGCGCCGCCCGAGGAGGCCAACGCCTTCCGCAGCTTCACGGAGACGGTCCACGGCCTCTTCGAGGTGCGCAAGCTGGCCAAGGGCATGGTGCGCCTGCGCGAGCTCTTCTCCGGCAAGGACTTCGACGTGACGGAGCGCCGCCACATCGCGGGCCTGGAGACGGGGGACGTGCTGGAGGCGCGACTGGTGCCCTTCGGCGGCCACCTGCTGTTCTCCTCCGCCTTCTGCTACCACCCGGCGCTGGCCCTCAAGTCCATCAAGGCCGAGGTGAAGCGCCGCAAGAAGAAGGAGCCGGAGCGCCCCGCCAAGGACCTGGTGTGGGAGTGCGCCCGCCGGGCCCTCAACGTGGAGCGCTACCGCCAGCTGTCGGTGGAGAAGATCTACGACTTCGAGCAGAAGGTCCTGTAGGCCTGCTGCCCGGAAGCCTCCACCGCGGGCTCTTTCAGATGCGGTGGATGCTCATCATGTTGGTGTTGCCCGGCACGTTGAGCGGCACGCCGGCCACCAGGATGAAGGGCGCGCCCGGTTCGCAGAAGCGCAGCTCCTGGCAGAGCCGGCGCACCTGCTTGAGCATGGCCTCCGTGGTGCTGACGCGCTTCACCAGGTGGCCCGTCACGCCCCAGTACAGCGCCATCCGGTTCACCGTGTCCGCGTTGGGCGTCAGGCCGAGGATGCGCGCGCCGGGACGGAACTCGGAGATGAGCCGCGCGGAGTGGCCGCTCTCCGTGTACGCGATGATGGTCCCGATGTTCAGCTGCCGGGACGCGGCCACCGCCGCCGCGGCGACGCCGGTGCCCAGGTCCTCGGAGCGCTCGAAGGGGGAGTGGGGCAGGGTGATGACGCCGGTGCGCTCCGTCTCCTCCACGATGCGCGCCATGGTGGCCACCGCGTCCACGGGGTAGCGGCCCGCGGCCGTTTCCCCGGAGAGCATCACCGCGTCCGCGCCGTCGAGGATGGCGTTGGCCACGTCCGACACCTCCGCGCGCGTGGGCCGGGCGTTGAGCACCATGCTCTCCAGCATCTCCGTGGCGACGATGACGATGCCGCCCATGCGGTTGACCTCCCGCACGGTGCGCTTCTGGATGGCCGGCAGCTGCTCCAGCGGCATCTCCACGCCCAGGTCGCCGCGGGCCACCATCACCCCGTCCGACTCCGCGGCGATGGACTCCAGGTTCTCCACCGCCTGGGGCTTTTCAATCTTGGAGATGATGGGCGTCTTGCCCTTCGCCACCAGCGTCCGCGCCTGGCGCACGTCCTGGGCGGAGCGCACGAAGGACAGCGCCACGTAGTCCACGCCCACCTCCTGGCCGAACGCCAGGTCCACCTTGTCCTTCTCCGTCAGCGTGGGCACCGACATGGCGGTACCGGGCAGGTTGAGCCCCTTGTGGTCCTTGAGCAGCCCGCCCACCTCCACGCGGCAGGACACATCCTGGCCGCTCACCTTCAGCACGCGCAGGCGCACCCGGCCGTCGTCCAGGAGCACCTCGTGGCCCTTCTCCACGTCCCGGGGCAGCGTGCGCACCGGGGTGGGGATGACTTTCCCCTGGCCCAGCACCGCGCGCGTCGTCACCGTCACCGTGTCGCCGGCCGCCACCATCAGCTGGCCGCCCTCGAAGCGCCCCAGGCGCACCTTGGGGCCCTGCACGTCCTGGAGGATGGCCACCGGCACGCCCAGCTTCTTCGACACCGCGCGGATGCGCTGGACGCGCTGGCGGTGCTCGTCGTGCGTTCCGTGGGAGAAGTTGAGCCGGGCCACGTTCATGCCCGCCTTCACCAGCCCCTCGATGACTTCCTTGGAGTCCGAAGCCGGACCCAGCGTGCAGATGATCTTCGCCTTGCGCATAAGGCGGCCCATCCTAGCGCCACGGGGTGGGCGTCTTGACAGGCTTGCGCCCGAAGGGCTAACTCTTCGCTTCACGCGCTGGACGGAAAGTTACCGCAGGCCGGCGTACGTCATTCGTGGCTCTCAGACGCTTGAGACGAAGAAAGCCCGGCTACCCTGGGAGGGGGGGCCGGGCTTTTTTCGTTCCAGGTTCCAGGCAGGCCTTTTCGCGGACGCCTACAGGTCGATCTCCTGGCCCTTGCCCATGGGCTCCATCAGCGGGCGCGTGGAGTGGTCCATGCCGATGTCCTCCGAGTGAGGCTTCGGGTTGCCGGCGCTGGGGCCCATGGGAGGCGGCGGGGGCAGGGGACCCATGTCCTCTTCACCCAGGCCGCCGCTGCCGCCCACGCCCAGGTCCTGCTGCTTCTGGAGGGCTTCAATCTCCGAGCGGGTGATGCCCGCCATGGTCAGCACCTTGCGCGTCACGCGGATGCGGGCCTGGCTGTGCATGGCCATGGCGATGGAGTCCGAAGGGCGCGCGTCCAGCGCCAGCTCCTTCTTGCCCTGCTGGAGGAAGACGCGGCCGGAGTAGACGTTGTCGCGCAGGTCGTCGATGCGGACCTCGGTCACCTTGCCGCCCAGCTTGTTCACCACGTCGTCCAGCAGGTCCTGCGACAAGGGCTGCGGGGGCGGACGCTCCGCGAGGCGGAAGGCGATGGAGACCGCCGCGCCCTCGTCCACGAAGAGGGGCAGCACCGTCTCCCCGTCCTTGGTGGTCAGCACGACGGCGTGCGTCTGCGCCTCCATCAAGGGCACCACGTCCTTCACTTCCAGCTCCACCAGCTCCGAGCAGGCCTTGGGGTCGCTGCCCTTCTCCGTGATGCAGGGCCTCTCTTTGCCTGCCGCCGCTGAGTCTGCGGCGGCGTTGGCGCCGGGGATCCCGAACGCGGGGAGGAACAACGCTCCCCCCAGCGCCAGCACCACAGCCGTGAACGGAGCGACGAAGAAGTTGGCGCGGTTGGACGTTTTCACATCCCTAAGCTACGCACCTCCCCCTTCACCGGGAGGGCACCGCCCCCACGCCGTCGCGAGCAGCCCCCGGGCCCTGGCCCACCCGGTTGGAGGGCGGGCGGGCAGCCGGGAACAAGGGGCGCCAGGCGACTAGCGGTCGCCGTCCTCGGGCTCTTCGTCGTCGTAGTCCTCGTCGTCCTCGGACTCTTCGTCGTCCTCGTCCTCGTCCTCGTCGTCATCCTCGTCGTCGTCGGACTCTTCCTCGTCTTCGTCCTCGTCGTCGAGTTCGTCCTCGAGCTCCTCGGCTTCGAGCGTCATCGTCACCGCGAACTTCTTGCTCAGGATGGCGATCTGCGCGCGCATCTCCGTGAGCGCGGCGACGAAGTCCTCGGAGAGGTTGGCGGGCGCCTTCGCGTCGCAGTGGGGGCAGACAATCTTCTCCGTCCCCTCGATGAGGTCCTGG
This sequence comes from Corallococcus sp. AB030, assembly GCF_003668965.1. Taxonomy (NCBI): domain Bacteria; kingdom Pseudomonadati; phylum Myxococcota; class Myxococcia; order Myxococcales; family Myxococcaceae; genus Corallococcus; species Corallococcus sp. AB030. The sequence continues at coordinate 49,695 of NZ_RAWQ01000007.1, read as the reverse complement.
GCTTCCAACTCGAAGCTGGCCTCGCACTTCTGACAGGTGAAGTCGATGCTCATGGTCGGGCGCGGCATACAAAGCTGGTGAACATGCTGTCAACGCCTGAGACGCGGGGACGTGGAACGGGCGGGGAGCTTCCACTACGTTTCGCCAGATGGACCTGCCCAAGACGATGCTGCATGCGCTCCATGACCAGGCCGCGCGGCTGGAACACCGCCCGGCGCTCTGGTCTCGCCATGGAGGCGCCTATGTCCCCACCTCGTGGTTCGACTATGCCCAGCGCGTCAAGCGCTTCGCCCTGGGGCTGCACGCGCTGGGGTTTCAGGAAGGCGACCCGCTGGGCATCCTGAGCTTCAACCGCGAGGCGTGGCACGTCGCGGACCTGGGGGCCATGTCCCTGGGCGGCATCCCGGTGGGGCTCTACACCACCAGCAGTGTGGACCAGCTCGTCTACATCCTGGGCCACTGCGAGGCGCGCTTCCTCCTGGTGGAGAACGCGAAGCACCTGGCCACCGGCCTGGAGGTCCAGAAGCGGCTGCCCGCGCTCCAGCACCTCATCGTGATGGACGCGCCCACGCCGCTGCCCGAAGGCGTGCTGCGCTACGCGGACGTGCTGGCCTCTGGCGCGAAGGCGGATGAAGCCCCCTACTGGGACGGCGTCCACGCGCTCCACCCGGACGCGTTGGCCACGCTCATCTACACGTCCGGTACCACCGGCCAACCCAAGGGCGTGGCGCTCAGCCACCGCAACCTCGCCTGGACGTCGAAGCAGCTGGGCGACACCATGGGCTTCCATGACATGGAGGACGAGCGGCTGGTGTCGTACCTGCCGCTGTCCCACATCGCGGAGCAGATCGTCTCCCTGCACAGCCCGCTGCTCATGGGCACGCAGGTGTACTTCGCGGACTCGCTGGACGCCCTGGGCAAGAACCTCACGGAGGTGCGCCCCACCGTCTTCTTCGCGGTGCCGCGCGTCTGGGAGAAGTTCAAGACGAAGGCGGAGGAGGGCCTGGCCGCGCAGCCACCCCTGAAGCGCCGGCTGGTGGAGTGGGCCCGCGCCACGGCGCTGGAGCGCAACACGCGCGTCCTGAGCCAGGAGCGCGTCCCGTCGTTCATGGAGGCCAAGTTCGCGCTGGCCCAGCGGCTGGTGTTCGAGCCGTTGAAGACGCGCATCGGCCTGGAGAAGGCGAAGCTGTTCTCCACCTCCGCGGCGCCCATTGGCCGGGACGTGCTGGACTTCTTCGCCTCCATCGACGTCGTCCTGCTGGAGGTCTGGGGCATGACGGAGGTGTCCGGTCCCGCCACGGTGAGCACCGCCGAGTGCGCCCGGATGGGCACGGTGGGCCGCCCCATGCTGGGCGTGGAGGTGCGCATCGCACAGGACGGGGAGATCCTCGTCCAGGGCGGCAACGTGTGCCTGGGCTACCACCGCAACCCGGAGGCCACGCAGGAGCTGCTGGCGGACGGGTGGCTGCACACGGGCGACGTGGGGCAGCTGGATTCCGAGGGCTTCCTGCGCATCACCGGGCGCAAGAAGGAGATCATCGTCACCTCCGGCGGCAAGAAGACGTCGCCCGCCAATATCGAAGAGCTGCTCAAGGGCGTGTCCCCCGTGGGGCACGCGCTGGTGGTGGGGGACCGGCGCAACTACCTGGTGGCGCTGGTGACGCTGGATCCGGACCGGGTGCGGAAGCTGGCGCGGGAGAAGGGCTGGCCGGAGGACGTGGCCACGCTGGTGAAGGACGCGCGCCTCCAGCAGCACCTGTACGAGGCCTTCGAGCGGGACGTGAACCCGAAGCTGTCGCGCTTCGAGACCATCAAGCGCTTCCGCGTGCTGCCGGGGGAGTTCTCCATCGACGGTGGCGAGCTCACGCCCAGCATGAAGATGCGCCGCAAGGTGGTGGAGCAGAAGTACGCGGACGCCATCGAAGCGCTCTACAACGAGCCAGGCGCGCCTGGCGTCGCCCACGGCTAGGCAAAGCGAAAGGGGCGGGGGACTCAAGCTTCGAGTCCCGCGCCCCTTCGTGCTTCAGTGGCTGCTACCGCCCGCGGTGACTACTTGCCGCCGGGGGTGCGCTTGTCCTGGGCCACGTAGTCGCGGCGCGCGGCGCCGGTGAAGACCTGACGGGGACGGGCGATCTTCTGCTCGTTGTCCGTCACCATCTCCTCCCACTGCGCGCACCAGCCCACCGTGCGGGGGATGGCGAACAGGACGGGGAACATCTCCGCCTGGAAGCCCATCGCCTCGTAGATGAGGCCCGAGTAGAAGTCGACGTTCGGGTACAGCTTGCGCTTCACGAAGTACTCGTCCTCGAGCGCGATGCGCTCCAGTTCGAGCGCGATCTCCAGCAGCGGGTTCTTGCCCGTCACGTCGAAGACCTCGTCCGCCACGCGCTTGATGACCTTCGCGCGCGGGTCGTAGGACTTGTAGACGCGGTGGCCGAAGCCCATCAGCTTCTTCTCGCCCTCGCCGCCCTTCACCTGCTTGATGAACTCCGGGATGTTGGACTTGCTGCCAATCTCGCGGAGCATGCGGAGCACCGCCTCGTTGGCGCCGCCGTGCAGCGGGCCGTAGAGCGCGCCCACGCCCGCGGCGACCGCGGAGTAGGGGTCCACCTGCGAGGAGCCCACCGTGCGCACGGACGTGGTGGAGCAGTTCTGCTCGTGGTCCGCGTGCAGGATGAAGAGCACGTCCAGCGCCTTCTCCAGCGTGGGGTGCACCTTGAAGGCGCTCGTGCCAATGCGCTTGATCATCGCCAGGAAGTTGGCGACGTAGGACAGGTCGTTGTCCGGGTAGACGAACGGCAGGCCCATGGCGTGGCGGTACGAGAACGCGGCCAGGGTGGGCATCTTCGCGATGAGGCGCGTGATCTGGATCTCACGGCTGCGCGCGTCCTTGATGTTCTTCGCGTCCGGGTAGAACGCGGACAGCGCCGCCACCGTGGAGCCCAGCATGGCCATGGGGTGCGCGTCGTAGCGGAACCCGTCGATGAAGGACTTGATGTTCTCGTGCACCAGCGTGTGGTGGGTCACGTTGAACGTGAAGTTCTCCAGCTCCTTCTGCGTGGGCAGCTCGCCCTTCAGCAGCAGGTAGGCCACCTCCAGGAAGGAGGACTTCTCCGCGAGCTGCTCGATGGGGTACCCGCGGTACTCGAGGATGCCCTTGTCGCCGTCGATGAAGGTGATGGCGCTCTTACAGTTCGCCGTGTTCAGGAACGCGGGGTCGTAACCCATCAGACCGAAGTCATCGCTGCCGGTCTTGATCTGGCGCAGGTCGGGGGTGCGGATACAGCCGTTCTCGATCGGGATCTCGTACGTCTTCCCGGTCCGATTGTCGGTGACGGTCAGCGTGTCCTTGGGCATGGGCGGAGATTTCACAGGGCGGCGGACGCTTTCAACAAAAAAGATCGATAAGTCTTAGAGGCGAAGTTTCCGGTCCGCGCGCCCGCTCAGGAATAGCGGACGCCGACCCGCGCGAGCTGCCGCCAGAATCCGGGGAAGCTCTTCTCCACGCACTCCGGCCCCGTCAGATCCAGAGGCACCCCGGACAGCACACACAGGGTGGCCGCTGACATCGCCAGGCGGTGGTCACCCCGGCTGTCCATGGCGAAGCGCGTGGGCTTCACCTTGGGCGGGAGGATTCGCAGCGTCTCACTGTCGGCTCCGGCCGACAGTTCCGTGGTGCCGCCGTAGGCCGCCACCAACGTGCGGATGCCCTCCAGCCGGTCGCTCTCCTTGACCCGCAGGATGCCCACGTCGCTGAGCGTGGTGGGCCGGGGCAGCACGCACGCGAGCGCCGCCAGCGTGGGCAGCAGGTCCGGGCACTCCTTGCCGGTCGCGCGCAGCTCGCCCGTGGCTTCACCCTCGACGCGCCAGGTGTTGGGCGCGCCCGACGGGAGCATCTTCAGACCCACTTCAGCGGCCAGCCGGAGGATCGCCTGGTCCGGGTGGGCGCTCTGGGGCTCCGCGCGCTCCACCGTGCCGCCCGTGCGCCAGGCGATGAGCACCAGGTAACCCAATGAAGACCAGTCGCCCGGCAGTGATGGGACGGATTCGGGCGCCTGATAACCCGTGACGGAATAGTGTCCTTCGGACTGTTCCACGGTGAAGCCGAAGCGGCGCAGCCACGCCACCGTGAGGTCCATGTAGCCAGCGCTGGTGAGCGCGCCTTCAATCTCCACGCTCCACGCGCGCTTCTCCCGGAGGAAGCGCTCGGCGCAGCCCAGCAGCAGGCTGGAGGCGTACTGGCTGCTCTGCGCACCCGGCACGCGGAACACCGGCGCGACCTTCGTGGTGTCCTGGGGCGCGTGCAGCTCCACCGGCCACGGGGTGCCTTCGGTGAGCGTCAGACCCGTGGGGCCCAGGGCCTGCTTCAACGACGTGAAGAGCGGGCCGTGCGGGCGCTCACCCAGGCGGGGCGTGCCGGTGAAGCGTACGCGCACGTCGGGAGTCACCGCGGCCTGCGTGACGAGGATGCGGAAGGGGGCGCCGCCGTCCGCGCAGTCCACGTCGCGCACGGGGCCTGGGGGAAGGCGCAGGGCCTCCACGCCCCGGCGCAGCACGCGCACGTCGGCGGGAAGGTCCTCGTCCGATTCCGCCTGCACCGACGGCAGCGGCCAGGCGCCGGTGAGGTGTCCCAACACCAGGGCTCGCTGGGCGTCCGACTTCGACACGGGCGGGGTGAGCGGTGAGGCGCTCAAGGCGCTCGGGTCGACGGTGAGACGGCTCGGCGAGGCGTGGCTCAAGGGCGGGCTCCACGGGTCCAGGCGGGCCACAGGGCCCGCCACGTCTTCGGCATCACATCCACGACTTCGGAGGCGCCCACGGCGGTGAGCAGCACCATGCGCAGCTCGCCGTTGGCACCGGCCTTCTTGTCTGCGTCCAGGAGCGCGACCACGTCCTTCAGCGGCGCGCGCCGGGCAATCTCCGCGGCGCGGTCGCGGCCGAGCACGCCCGGGCCTCGGGCCAGCGCGCGCTCCACCTCGTGCGCCACGGGCTCCGGGGTGATGCCCAGGTGCCGGCCCACGTCCAGGGCCCAGAGGATGCCCAGGCCCACCGCGTCGCCGTGCGACAGCTTGAAGCGGGACAGGCTCTCCAGCACGTGACCGAAGGTGTGGCCGAAGTTGAGCACGCGGCGCAGGCCCTGGTGCTCGTACGGGTCCTTCGCGCAGATGCCTTCCTTCAGGCCGCGCGCGTCCTTCACCAGCTTCTCCAGCTTCGGCGGCGTGCGCACGTAGCGCTTGAAGAGGGACGCATCCAGCGACGCGACCATCTTCCACGCCTCCATGGAGCCCTCGCGCACCTGCGCGTCGGACAGCGTGGCGTACAGCTCCGGGCACAGCCACGTCTCATCCGCGTAGTGGAAGACGCCCGCGGGGTTCTTCACCACGCGGCCGCGCACGACGAGGTCCACCGCGCCCTTGCCGCCCAGGCTGCTGTCCACCGCCGCGAGCAGCGTGGTGGGCACCTGCAACAGCCGCACGCCGCGCTTGAGCAGGTGCGCGGCCACGGTGGCCACGTCGCCCACGGTGCCACCGCCCACGGCGACGAGCGTGCCGGAGCGCGGCAGCGTGATGCCGCCCGCGAGCACCTTCTGGAGCGAGATGAGGCTCTTGGCGCGCTCACCGCCGAGCAGCTGGATGATGGCGCGCGGCTTGCGGGCCTCCAGCGCGGGGATGAGCGTGGGGTGGAAGCGCGCGACGGTGCGGTCCACCACGGCGACACTGCCCTCGGGCAGCTTCGCGGCGAGCTTGGTGAAGGAACCCCAACGGTCGTTCGGGGGGCGGTAGGAACCGGGAGGAAGCGAGCTCATGCGGAGTGGGGGCGGGCGTTGAGTTGCTGGACGAGGTCGGCGATGACGAGCGACACCATGGCCTCCAGCACCGGGACGGCGCGGGGCATGATGCACGGGTCGTGACGGCCGCCCTTGGCGTGATCCGCCAGCGTCGCGGGCGGCTTGAAGAAGGCGCGCACCTGCATGGGCTCACCGTTGGCGAGCCCACCCTGGATGCCACCGTACGCGTCCTTCACGGCGTGGAACTTCGTGCCGGGCTGGCCGAGGCGCTGGATCAGATCCGGCGGGCCCCACACGACACCGGTGACGGCGCCAATGCTGCCCAGCGCCTGCGCGATGAGCGCCTTCAGCTTGCCGAAGATGGGCTCGCCCAGACCGACGGGCAGGCCCTCCACGCGCACGTCGATGGAGCCGCCCAGGCTGTCCCCGGCCTCCTTCGCGGCGAGGATCTGGCGGGCCATCTCCTCGCGCACGGCGGCGTCAGGGCAGCGGGTGGGGTGCGCGTCCACCATGGCGCGCGTGAGTCCCGGCGACGGAACGGGGGCGACCAGCTCACCCACCTGGGAGACGTAGGCCACGGTGCTGATGGAGGGCAGGTCGCGCGCGAGGTACGCCTCCGCGATGGCGCCCCCGATGACGCGGCAGAGCGTCTCACGTCCGCTGGTGCGGCCGCCGCCCCGGTGGTCGCGGTGCTTGTAGCGCTCCCTCCACACGGCGTCCGCGTGGCCCGGCCGGTCCACGCTGGCCAGCTGGTTGTAGTCCTGCGAGCGCTGGTTCGCGTTGCGCACGATGGCCGCGATGGGCGTGCCCAGCGTCTTGTCCTCGAAGACGCCGGAGAGGATTTCGACGGTGTCGGGCTCGTTGCGCGGGGTCACCAGGGCGGACTGACCGGGACGCCGGCGGTCCAGGGCCGCCTGGATCATCTCGCGCGTGAGAGGAACGCCCGCGGGGCAGCCGTCGATGACGGAGCCCAGCGCGGGACCGTGGCTTTCGCCGAACGTGGTCAACCGGAAGAGGGTGCCAAAGGTATTCATGTCGCCGTTTCCCAGAGTTGTCGCTGCCGCCGGGCCTGGGCGACAAACCACGCCGCACCTAGCAGGAGAGGGGTGCCCCCGCGGCGAACGATCTCCGCGGCGACGCGCCGGCCGGGCGCACCGTATGCGATCACCGCCACGCGTGCCCCCTGGAATCTCAGGTTTTCGGGGGCGGCCACGCGGTCCGGCCAAGTCCAGACCCAATCCCCGGACAGCGGTGCTTGAATCTCCGCGCGCTTGACGACCCGCAGGGCGAGTCCTTGTTCAGCGGACACCAGCCGCAGGGCCTGCGTGGACCCGCCGTCACCCAGCACCGCCACGTCCTTCGTGCCCAGGCGCTCCAGCACGGCGCGCGCGCCTTCCGTGTCGGTGTTGAAGGACTCCCACCGAGAGCCCCGGCGCACCAGCGTGTTGATGGCGTCCAGCTGCGAGCCCGTGTGCTTCGCGAGCCGCATCTTGAACGGGCTCGTCACGGCGAAGCCCGCGTAGTGCGGCAAGAGCGCGTCCACCACCGCCTCCACCGGCGCGTCCTCGGCCAGGTCGATGCGGTCGAACGGCTGACGGTGGATGCGTGGCGAGCGCGAGTGCGGAATGGCCGTGCCCAGGATGCCCAGGCGCAACGAGTGCGGATCCTTCGCCTTGCGGTGCTCGCGAACCACGTCGTCCAGGAGGCGCTGTCCCGGTGCCGCCATCCACGGGCCGCCCATGGCCACGTACTCCAGGCCGTTTCTGCGCGAGAGCACCGCGCGCGCCGGGATGGCGACCGGCCCCATGCCCAGCACGGTGACGCGCTCGGCGCCGAAGCGCTGCGACAGCGCGGCCTGCGTCTTCAGCAGCACGTCCAGGTGCGCGGGCCCGTCCATGGGCTCCACGTGTTTCACCAGCGCGTCCGGCGGAATGGGACGGGACCAGCGCTTGAGCGCCTCAGTCGTCGTCAGCGGCCCTTCCGCGTGGTGCGACGCGAGCAGCTTCCCCGGCGGCGCGTCCATGTCCTGCGCGCGCTCCACGTCTCGGTCCACGCGCCACGCGGCCTGGACCCACGGCGCGGGCACCGGCTTGCCCCGCTCGGAGACGAGCAGCGGCATCACGCGGGCGAGGGCGTCCGGATCGATGTCGCCGGGCGCGTGCAGGTCGGTCCGCACCTCGATGACGTCCGCGCCACGCTTGAGGCCGTCGCGCGCGAACGCAACGGCGTCCGCGCCGGTGAGGGTGGGGGGCAGGGTGATGATGCGCCGGGTGGCCATCACGCGGGCTCCTGGGCAAGACAGCCCCGGAGGAAGTCCGCCAGGGAGATGGTGGGGACGCGGGCGTGCATCGCCTCGCGTTCATGGAACAGCGAGTGGAGCTCTTCCTCCAGCGACACATCCGTGCGCAGCCGCGGGCGCGTGGTGTCCGCCATCAGCCGCTCGCGGTACGTGTCGAAGGTGACGGGGACGACGAGCGTGAAGTGTCCCGCGAGCACTTCCGGATGGTGCGACAGGAAGCCGCCGCCCACCGCCACCACGCTGCCCGAGGGCAACAGGCCCAGCGTCTCGCGCTCGGCGGCGCGGAAGGTGGTGGGGGACTCCGCGACCCAGGAGCGGAGCGGGCGCCCATGCCGGCGCTCCAGCTCCGCGTCCAGGTCCAGGCCAGAACGCCCGAGCAGCTTCGAGACGAGCGGCAACAGTCGCGTCTTGCCGGCCGCGCGGTGTCCCGCGATGACGACGGTCTGTGCGCCCGCGGGGCGAGGGCAGGGCCCCGGGGACGAAAGGGCCCCCTGGAGCACCTGCTGGAGTCTGGGATCTACCGACGCGACGACTTGCGAGACAAGGAGGCGCCGGGCCTCAACGGACGGTTCCGACATAGACGTAGGCGGTTCCAAACAGCAGGGGGTGGGCGGCGCGCTCGGAGTAGGCGCCGGCCTGGTCCATCAGGGAGAGGAAGCGATCGCCAGCGGGGAAGGCCGCGGCGGTGCGGGGCAGGTACTGGTACGCCGCGCGGTTGCCCGTCAGCAGGCCGCCAATCGCCGGCATCACCGTCTTGCTGTAGAAGCGGAACAGCGCGCCGTACGGGCCCGTGGGCTGGCCGAACTCCAGCACCACCACGCGGCCTCCGGGGCGCACCACGCGCGCCATCTCCTGGAGGCACTTCACCGGATCATCCACGTTGCGGATGCCGAAGGAGATGGACGCCACGTCGAAGCTGTTGTCCGGAAGGGTGAGCGCCATGGCGTCCTGCACCTGGAACTCCACGTCCAGGCCCGCCTTGGCCGCCTTGGCCGGCGCGCTCTCCAGCATCTCCGGGCAGAAGTCCGTGCCCACCACGCGGCCCGTGGAGCCCACCTTGCGCTTGAACGACAGCGCCAGGTCGCCCGTGCCGGTGGCGCAGTCGAGCACCTGACTGCCTTCCTTCGCGCCACTGAGCTTCACCGCCGTGCGCCGCCACAGCCGGTGGATGCCGAAGGAGAGGACTTCGTTCGTCACGTCGTAGCGCGTGGCGATGGAGGAGAACATCTGACGGACTTCGGTGCTCATCGCGCCCCCGCGATCTGTGCCGGCCCCGCCGGCGTCCAAAGGTGACGGTCCACCGCGGCGAGCACGCCCGGCAGCCGTTGCATCAACGTAGCGAAATCCCCGGGCGACATCGCCTGCTGCCCGTCGCACAATGCCTGCTCCGGCCGGGGGTGGACTTCAATCAACAATCCATCCGCCCCGCAGGCCGCGGCAGCCAGCGACATGGGAGTGATAAGCGACGGGATGCCCGTCGCATGCGAAGGATCCACGATGACCGGCAGGTGCGTGCGCTCCTTCGCCCACGCCACCGCGGCCAGGTCCAGCGTGTTGCGCATCGCGGTCTCGAAGGTGCGGATGCCGCGCTCGCAGAGCATCACCTGTTCGTTGCCGCCCGCGAGGATGTACTCGGCGGCGTTGAGCCACTCCTGCACCGTGGCGGACAGCCCGCGCTTGAGCAGCACCGGCTTGCGCAGCTTCCCCAGCGCGCGCAGCAGCCCGAAGTTCTGCATGTTCCGCGCGCCCACCTGGAGGATGTCCGCGTGCTGCGCCATGAGGGGCAGTTGCTCGGTCTCCATCACCTCGCTGATGATGGGCAGTCCGTGGCGCCGTCCGGCGTCCACCAGCAGCTTCAGCCCCGGCTCCCCCATGCCCTGGAACGCGTACGGACTGGTGCGCGGCTTGAACACGCCTCCGCGCAGCAGGTGCGCCCCCGCCTGCGCCACCGCGCGGGCCGCCAGTTCCAGCTGCTCCGTGCCCTCCACCGCGCACGGCCCCGCCATCACCACGAAGCCGGGCCCGCCCACCTCCACGGTCCCCACCTGGACGCGCGTGCCTGCTGGACGCGCTGCGCGAAGGACGCGGTGTGCACCCGGGTCACGCCGCCCGGCTGGGTCGTCTGGTTGCTGGCCTCCCACGGCGGCTCCCTCGCTGGAGTTACTGGAATTCGGATTCCATGGAGTTCAAGCGGTTTTGAACTCCTTGGTGCATGTATAGCCGAGATCGCTTAGAAGACAATCGAAGGTGATGTCACTCGCCTCCCCCGAGGTGCAGGAGAATGGCTGATGACGCCGCTCAGTCCCGCTGAGGATCCGCGATGGGTCGCCGGGATGATGCCCCTGCCTGGAGTGGATCCATTGGCTGGGGCGGGCAGCCTCGGCGTTCCCTCCGTGTACTGGGAGCGGCCGGTGGCGCGCGAGGCGGTGGCGGGGTGGGGCGAGGCGGGCGTGCTCGAGGCGCATGCGCCCGGTGAGTTGCCCTCGGTCCTGGGCGCGCTCGGGTGCGACAGCGTGCGGTGGCTGGACGCGGTGTCCCCTCAAATGCCGGGCCCCTGGTTTGGCGGGATGCGTTTCAGTCCCACGCAGCCGGTGGAGGGCGAGTGGCGCTCGCACGGGCTGGCCCGCTGGACGCTGCCGGAGGTGCTGGTGTGGCGCGAGGGCAGCGCGCTGGCGGTCGCGGTCTTCGCTCCAGAGGGGCCGGGCGCGGAGGACGTGGTGCGCTCGCGGCTGGAGCGCGTGCGAGCGTCCTTCCCACAGTCCTACCGCCATCCGTTGGGCGCGCCGGTCGCGCTGCGCACGGCTTCGTCGCGGCCGGACTTCGAGGCGCTGGTGGACCGCGCGGTGGAGGCCATTGGCGCGGGCCAGCTGCACAAGGTGGTGCTGGCGCGGGCGCTGGAGGCGGAGGGGCCGGAGCCCTTCGACGTGGTGGACGTGCTGGCACGGCTGCGCGAGCAGAACCCAAGATGCGCGACGTTCCTCTTCCGCGCACCGGACGGCACGGGCTTTCTGGGCGCGACGCCGGAGACGCTGTGCCGGGTGGATGGGCGCAGGCTGGAGACGGAAGCGCTCGCGGGGTCCGCGGCGCCGGGCGGCGCGGATGCGCTGGATGCCAGCGACAAGGACCGGCGCGAGCATGACGCGGTGGTGCGCTACATCCTCCAGGCGCTGACGCCGGTGGCGGCGAGCGTGTCCGCGGACGCGCAGCCGTCGGTGCTCGCGCTGAAGAACGTGGTGCACCTGCGCACGGGCATCCGCGCGGAGCTGGCGGACGGCGTGGACACCGCGACGGTCGTCACGGCGCTGCACCCCACGCCCGCGGTGGGCGGCACGCCGCGCGAGCGCGCGTTGTCATTCCTGGTGGAACACGAGTCCCTGGACCGGGGCTGGTACGCGGGACCGGTGGGCTGGGTGGGCCCCGGGCGTGCGCATCTGGTGGTGGCGTTGCGCTCGGCGCTGGTGCGCGGGGCGAAGGCCCGGCTCTTCGTGGGCGCGGGCATCGTCGCGGGCTCCAGCGCGGAGTCCGAGTGGCGGGAGACGGAAATGAAGAGTCTGGCGATGTTGCGCGCGCTGGGGGGCCGGTGAAGTCCCTGGACGCCAACCTCAACGTGCTGTGGTCGCGGGCCCTCCTGGAGGAGTTGGTGCGGGGCGGCGTGCGGCACGCGGTGGTGTGTCCGGGCTCGCGCTCATCGGCGCTGGCGCTCGCATGCGCGCACACGCCGGGCCTGCGCGCCTGGTCCGTCATCGACGAGCGGAGCGCGGGCTTCTTCGCGCTGGGCATGGCGAAGCAGTCGCGTCAGCCGGTGGTGCTGATCGCGACGAGCGGCTCGGCGGGCGCGCACTTCTTCCCGGCGGTCATCGAGGCTGCCATGGCCCAGGTGCCGCTGGTCATCCTCACGGCGGACCGGCCGCTGGAGCTGCAGGGCTGGGGCGCGCCGCAGACGGTGCCCCAGGCGCGCTTCTACGGTGACTTCGCGCGGCTGTTCGCGGACGTGGGCATGCCCGAGGCGAGCAGCCCCGCCATCGCGCACCTGCGAGCTACAGCCGCCCGCGCGGTGAGCACCGCGTGCCGCGCACCCCGAGGCGCCGTGCAGATCAACGTGCCGTTCCGTGAGCCGCTGGCGCCCATCGCGCAGGACTTCGGCGCGGAGAAGCTGACGGCGCTCGCGAAAGAAGGGCGGACGGACGCGCCCCTCACCCGCATCGCGCAGTCGTCGCGGGCTCCGGATGCGGCGGTGCTGGAGGACGTGCGCGCGCGCATCGCCGCCACCGAGCGTGGCGTCATCGTGTGCGGCCCTCGCGACGAGGACGACGGCTTCGCGGAGGCCATCACCGCGCTGAGCCAGGCGACGGGCTACCCGGTGCTCGCGGAGGCCACGTCGCAGGCGCGCTACGGAGGCGGCCCGCTGACCGTGTCGCTCTACGACGCGCTCCTGCGCCATGAGCCGTTCGCGCGCAGCCACACGCCAGAGCTGGTGCTGCGCTTCGGCGGAGGCCTGACGCCCAAGTCGCCGCAGCAATGGTTGGACACCTCCGGCGCGGACATCACCGTCTTCAGCGACGAGGGCGCGCTGTACGACCCGGCGCACCGGGCCACGCGGGTGCTGGAAGGCAACGCGGTGCTCGCGTGCCGCGCGCTTACGGAAGGCCTGTCGCGAGGCCCTGGCCGTTGGGCGCAGGACTTCGTCAACGCGGAGCGGGTGGCTCGCAACGCGCTGGAGCAGGCGCTCGGAGAACAGCCCGACGTGCTGACCGAGCCCCGGCTGGCGCGCGAGGTGGTGGCGGCGCTGCCGGCGAACGCGCTCTTCTTCGTGTCCAGCAGCATGCCCATCCGCGCGGTGGATGCGTTCGCGCACGGTGGCGGTGTTCCGCTGCGCGTGCTGGCGAACCGCGGGGCCAATGGCATCGACGGCATCGTGTCCAGCGCGGCGGGCATGGCCGCGGCGGCGGGGCGGCCGGCGGTGCTCCTTTCCGGCGACCTGGCGCTGCTGCACGACGTGGGCGGGCTCGTGTCCGCGGCGCGGGCGCGCGTGCCCCTGACGGTCGTGGTGGTGAACAACGACGGCGGCGGCATCTTCTCCTTCCTGCCGCTGGCGCAGGTGGCGAAGCCGGACGAGTTCGAGGCCCTCTTCGGCACGCCACACGGCGTGGACCTGTCGCACGCGGCGGCGCTCGCGGGAGCCCGCTTCGAGCGGCCCACGACGCCCACGGCCCTGCGCGCGGCGGTGCGCACCGGGCTGGAGGGAGGCCTCCACCTGGTGGAGGTCCTGGTGGACCGGGCCACCAACGTGGATACGCACCGACACCTCTTCGCGCGGATGGCCGCCGCACTGGGAGAAGGACCATGGGCGTGACGCTCGCTTATGACAGCTGGGGTGAAGGCCCCCATACGCTCCTGGCGCTGCACGGCTTTACCGGCAGCGGCGCTACGTTCGAGCACTTGCGTCCGCTGCTCGGCCGCTCCGTGCGCGTGGTAGCGGTGGACCTGCCCGGGCACGGACGCACGCCGCTGCCGGAGAAGGCAGGCCGCGACGGCTTTCTGGAGACGGTGGACGCCGTGGTCCAACTGGCGCGCGAGCTGGGGGGCCAGGTGGATCTGCTCGGCTATTCGCAGGGCGCGCGGGTGGCGCTGGGCGCCGCGGTGCGCGCGCCGGACTGCTTCGGCCGGCTGATCATGGAGAGCGGCTCGCCCGGGCTGCACCGCCGTCAGGAGCGCTCCGAGCGGCGCGAGGCCGACGCGAAGCTCGTGGACTTCATCCGCGCGAAGGGCGTGGACGCCTTCGTGGAGCGGTGGGAAGCGCTGCCCCTCTTCGACGGGCTGCGCCGCCTGCCAGAGCCGGAGCAGGCCGCGCTGCGCGAGCGTCGCAAGGCGTGCACGGCGCAGGGACTGGCCGGAGCGTTGGAGACCCTGGGCCTGGGCGTACAGCCGGATTACTGGCCGGCGCTGCACCGCCAGCGGCTGCCCACGCTGCTGCTCACCGGTGATCAGGACGAGAAGTTCACGACCCTGGCGAGGCGCATGGCGGCGGAGCTGCCGGTGGTGTGGCGCCGCGCCTTCGCGGGGGTCACCCACGCCCCGCACCTGGAGGCGCCGGAGGAGTACGTGCGCGAAGTGCTCTCGTTCCTCCAGACGCCCTGGTACGAAGCGCCGCAGTTCGAACACGCCATCCTGGCGCGAGAGGCGACCCACTCGTGACAACCCTGGTGAGCACCCCTCCCGATGCGGCGCGTCCCCGGCCCACGCTGAAGACGTGGCTGATGGCCGTGCGTCCGAAGACGCTGACGGCGGGCGCGGTGCCGGTGCTGGTGGCCACGGCGCTCGCGTACGGCAACGGCGTGGGGCGCCTGTTACCGGCGCTCGCGGCGCTCGTGGGCGCGGTGCTGATCCAAATCGGCACCAACTTCATCAACGACTTCTATGACTACAAGAAGGGCGCGGACACCGAGGAGCGCCTGGGGCCCAAGCGCGTGACGCAGAGCGGGCTCATCGCGCCGGGCACGGTGTTGCTGGGCGGCCTCGGGTGCTTCGCGCTGGCGACGCTGGTGGGCCTGTATCTGGTGGCGGTGGGCGGCTTGCCCATCGTGTTCATCGGGGTGGCTTCGCTGCTGTGCGGCTACGCGTACACGGGAGGCCCGTTTCCACTGGCCTACCTCGGCCTGGGCGATCTGTTCGTGCTCATCTTCTTCGGCATCGTGGCGGTGACGGGCACGTACTACGTGCAGGCCGGCTTCGTGAGCCCGGCGGCATGGTGGGCGTCGCTGCCGGTGGGCGCCATCGGCACGTGCCTCATCGTGGTGAACAACCAGCGCGACGCGAGCACGGACGTGAAGGCCAACAAGCGCACGATGGTGGTGCGCTTCGGCCAGGGCTTCGGCCGCGCGGAGTACGTGCTGCTGCTGGTGGCCTCCTACGTCACGCCGTTCGTGCTGTTCGCCAAGGGCTACGCGAGCGCCTGGGTCTTCTTGCCACTCCTGAGCCTGCCGCTGGTGGTGCCGCCGCTGAAGCTGATGCTGAAGGCGGAGGGTGCGGCGCTCAACCCCGCGCTGGGCGGGACGGCGAAGCTGCAGATGCTGTTCGGGTTGCTGTTCGCGGTCGGCCTGTACCTGCGCTGAAGGAGCGTCATGCGCATCACCGAAGCGACGCTCACCCCGCTGCACCTCACTCTGGCCCAACCCCTGAGTACGGCGAGGGGCACCTACGCCACACGCGACGGGTTCATCGTGCGGCTGCGCGACGAGGAAGGTCGCGTAGGGCAGGGTGAAGCCATGCCTCTGCCCGAGTTCGGCACGGAGTCCCTGGCCACCACGCACACGGTGCTGCGCGGGTGGCTGAGCTCCCTCAAGGGCCAGACGTTGGAGGACAGCATCGAGGGGGTCGAAGCCACGCTCGTCCCGACCGCCAGTGAGGAGGTTCGCCAGCGAGGCGCGCGGATCCGCGGCATCGACCCGGAGGAGCCCGTCCCCGCCGCGCAGCACGGCCTGGAACTGGCGCTGCTGGATCTGGTGGCCCAGCGCAAGGGCATCCCCCTGTGCTGGCTGCTCGCGGAGGAGGCGCGGCAGGAGGTCCTGGTGAACGCGCTGCTGAGCGCGGAGGAACCGGGGGCCCTTGCCCAGGAAGCGCGAGAGGCGGTGGAGGAGGGCTATCAGACGCTGAAGGTGAAGGTCGCGGGCCGCTCGCTGGACGCGGACGAAGCGCGGGTCCGGGCCGTGCGCGAAGCGGTGGGGGCCCGCGTGCGCCTGCGCCTGGACGCGAACGGCGGCTGGACGGAGCCCGAAGCCAACCGCGCCCTGGATCGGCTGGGTTGGTACGACCTGGAGCTGGTGGAGCAGCCCACGCCGCCGGAGGACCTGCAGGCGCTGTGGCGGGTGCAGCGCCGAGCCCCGTGCATCATCGCCGCGGACGAGACGCTCGCCACGCCCGCAGCGGTGCGAACGCTCCTCACGATGGACCTGGGCGGTGGGCCGGCGGTGGGCGCGGTGGTGATCAAACCGATGGTGCTCGGGGGGCTGCTGCCCTCCATGGTGGTGGCGCTGCGCGCGGCCCACCTGGGCATGCACGCGTACGTCACCAGCTCCATCGACGGCGTGGTGGCCCGGGCCGGCGCCGCGCATCTGGCCTCCGCGCTGCCCTCGGGAGACCTGGCCTCTGGCCTCGCCGTGGGGCGGCTCTTCGCGGACGAGCCACGGGATCATCCGTATCAACCCCAGCGGGGACTCGTGCGGCTGCGCGACATGCCCGGTCTGGGACTGGGCCCGGACTTCAGCCGGGAACACTGAGCCATGCGCTCGGGCCTTCGTCGCGAAGGCCCGCCGGATTCAACTCTTCGGAGGAGCGAGGCCATGACCTACGACTGCCCCATCCGCGAAGGCGCGCAGCTGCATCCCCATGCGGAAGCACTGCGCTTCGCGGGACAGACCTGGACCTTCCGCGCCCTGGACGAAGAGGTGACGCGCTGGACGGAAGCCCTGGCCGCGCGAGGCTTGGACCAGGGGGACCGCGTGGCGTTGCTGTCCACGAGCCACCCGTCGGTGACCTTCCTCTTCTGGGCGCTGGGGCGTCTGGGCGCGATCTTCGCCCCGCTCAATGCCCGGCTCACGCCAGCGGAGCTGCAGCCCCTGATGGAGGACGTCGAGCCCCGGCTCACGCTGGTGCTCGGAGCCCTGCGGGACCGGCTCCCGGAAGCGGAGCTCCTGGAGTCCTTCCCTGACGGCGTGACGACCCACGCCGTGCCCGCCCGCACCTGGGACGCGGACACGTCCCGGGTCATCCTCTTCACCAGCGGAACGACGGGAAGGCCCAAGGGCGCCGTGCTCACGGAAGGTGCCTTCCGTGCCTCATGCCGCGCCTCCGCCGCGAACCTGGGCGCGCACCCCGCGCCGCGCTGGCTGGGCACGCTGCCCCTGTTCCACGTTGGCGGGCTGGCCATGCTCACGCGCACCGCGTACGAGGGCGGCTGCCTCCTCCTGCACGAGCGCTTCGACGCGGACGCCGTCAACCGCGCCATCGACACGGAGGGCGCGTCCCACGCCAGCTTCGTCGCCACCACGTTGGAGCGGGTGCTGGACGCGAGACAGGACCGCACGATGCCCGCGACCTTCCAATGCGCGCTCATCGGGGGAGGCCCCGTCCCCACGGCCCTACTCACGAGGGCACGCGCCGCGGGACTCCTGGCCCTCCAGACCTACGGACTCACCGAGGCCTGCTCCCAGGTCACCACCGAACGCCCCGGCGAAGCGGATGGCAGCACCGCGGGTCCGCCCCTGCCAGGACTGGAGGTCCGCATCGTCGGGACTGACGGTGAGACGCTCGGTGAAGGGCACGAAGGGGACGTGGAGGTCCGAGGCCCCACGCTCATGGCCCGCTATTGGCGCCAGCGCGATGCCACGCGCGACGCCTTCCATGACGGCTGGCTGCGCACCCGCGACGTGGGCGTCCTGGACGCGAAGGGGCGACTCACCCTCCTGTCGCGCCGCACGGACCTCATCGTACGGGGAGGGGAGAACCTCTATCCGGCCGAAATCGAAGCGGTCCTCGCCAACCACCCGGCCATCGCGGAGTCCGCCGTCGTCGGCGTACCGGCGCCGCACTGGGGCGAGGTCCCCGTGGCCTTCGTCGTCTTGCGCCCCGGCCACACCCTCCCCGAGGACCTGGACGCCTGGTGCCGCCAGTCCCTGGCGCGCTTCAAGGTGCCCGCACGCTTTGTTGCAGTTGAAACATTGCCCCGGAACGCCATGAGCAAGGTGGAGCGCTCCGTCCTGAGAAAACAGGCTCGGTCTCATCCCCCGTATCAGCCTGGGTCCTAGCAGCCCTGAATTCCGGATGGCTGAGGTTCGCAGGACTCGCTGAGAAGACCTGTCAGGTTGGGTTATAATATTCCGCTGTGGGGGGATCCTGAGAGGAAGCTCAAGGTGAGTACCGCAGTGGAAGCAGTGAAGGTGGAAGGGCAGTCTGAATCGATCCACATCGATGCGCACGCCAGCAAGGCCGCTGGCGCGATGAAGTGCCCCCATCTGGGCGCCCAGTACAACCCGTTCGCGGGACCGCACGTCGAGGATCCACATCCGTTCTACGCGGAGCTGAGACGGGACGCGCCCGTCAGCTACAACCCCATGCTGGGGATGTGGCTGGTGAGCCGTTACGAGGACATCTGCCACGTGCTCAAGGATCCGACGCGCTACTCGTCGGCGGACCTGGGCAACATGGGTTCGGTGCTGTCTCCGGCGACGCTCGCGGTGCTCGCCGAGGGCTATCCGCTGGCGGACAGCCTGATCAACTCGGATCCGCCCGCGCACACCCGGCTGCGCAAGCTGCTGGGCCGCGGCTTCTCCGCCCAGCGCATCGCCGCGCAGGAAGCCCCCATCCGCGCCGTCTCCGAGGAGCTCATCCAGGCCTTCGCGAGCAAGGGGCACGCGGACCTGGTGACGGAGTTCGCGTACCCGCTGCCCGTGCGGGTCATCCTGGGCATGGCGGGCGTTCCCCAGGAGGACATGGCGGACATCAAGCGCTGGTGTGACGACTTCTTCCGGATGATCTTCACCCGCGTTCCGCCTGAAGAGCAGCCGCCGCTCGCGCGCAGCTGGGTCACCTACCAGCACTACGTGGCCCGCCTCATCCGCGACCGCACGGACGACCCCCGCGACGACCTGATCAGCTACCTGGTCACCACCGACGCGGACGGCGAAGCGCTCACGCTGCCGGAGCTGATCATCGCCATCGCCGGAAGCATGCTGGCGGCAGGCCACGAAACCACCACCGCGCTGCTCGCCCAGTGCTGGAAGCAGGCCCTGCTCCAGCCCGGCCTCTGGCAGCGGCTGCGCGAGGACCGCTCGCTGGTGCCGCACCTCATCGAGGAGACGCTGCGCTTCGACTCCGTGGCGCACGGGATGATCCGCACCACCCTGGAGGATGTGGAGCTCGCGGGCGTCGCGCTGCCCAAGGGCTCGCGGCTACTCCTGCTCTACGCGTCCGGAAGCCGTGACTCCGCGCTGCTCGCGGACGGGGAGCACTTCGACATCTCCCGGCACCACCCGACGCACCTGGGCTTCGGCCGGGGCATCCACTTCTGCATCGGGGCGCCGCTCGCGCGGCTGGAGGCGCTCATCGCCACCAACCTGCTGCTGGATCAGCTCCCGGACCTGAAGCTGGAGGAGAACCCGGACTTCGGCCACACGCAGTCGCTGACCATCCGCACCATCCAGCACCTGCGCGTGAACTGGACCCCCACGGGGACCTGAACGCCACCCTGGAGGCTCCCGTCCCGCCCGTGGTGCCCCCACGGACGGGCCGGGTGCTTCATCCGCGTCTCAGCACTCCGACGCGGGGTGACCCCAGGGGTTGCTGCGCGGGTACTGGCGCAGCAGCGTGCACAGGCGGTGCGCGGCGAGCATCGTCGCGGACGGCCGCGGCGGCTCGGCGTGCATCGCCGTCTGGCCCAACCGGGCCGCCTGCAGTGCCAGCGCGTGCTGGACTTCGGGTGACCAACGCTTGAATTCGAGCCATTCCATGAGCCTGCTCCTCGTTGAAGGAGCGGCCATTGAACCCCCTTCAAACCTGGAAATCACGACGCCCCGCGTCGGCCCGGGGCGTCAGTGACCTCCTGCTAACAGGCCACTCAAGCCTTCGAGGGGGTGGCGGGTCGGCCAATGAGCATCATCAAGCCGAAGGGGTTCCCCGG
The DNA here is from genome assembly GCF_003668965.1 of Corallococcus sp. AB030. Lineage (NCBI taxonomy): Bacteria > Pseudomonadati > Myxococcota > Myxococcia > Myxococcales > Myxococcaceae > Corallococcus > Corallococcus sp. AB030. The sequence continues at coordinate 29,934 of NZ_RAWQ01000007.1, read as the reverse complement.
GTTGGTGAGCCGGTCGATTTCCCAGATGTAGTCGTCGCTCAGGCCGTGGGTGAGCTCGCGCATCTCCTCCACGGAGTACGTGCGCAGACAGGACACCACGCCGTCGAACGCCGCCGCGATGGGGATGAGCGGCATGAGGTAGGTGAGGGCGAGCCTGTCCGCGCGAATGGGCCGGATGAACGGCGTCGTCAGCGGCACGTTGATCAGCGCCGCCGCCGTCATCGCGATGGCCGGCCCGCGCCGCTCCACCAGCTCCATGATGGCGATGCCCCGGCGCTGGGCCACGGCGTCCGCCAGCACCTTGCGCGCCATGTCCGGCGGCAGGTGGTGGAACGAATTGCACATGATGCGGAAGCCCTTGTACGTCGCGGGCACCGCGGTCGCGTCCACCGGCGTCGTCACGTAGTCGATGCGGCCCGGGTTCGCCGCCTTCGCCTTCTCGAACGCGGAGATCTCCGGGTACAGGTCCGTCAGGAGCGCCGTCGCCTGGTAGCCCTCCTGCGACTCCAGCATCTCCAGCAGCTTCGGCACCGGCCCCGCGCTGCCGGACGCCATGTCCAACAGCTGCGTCTCGCCCATCTCCGCCATCGCGCCCTTGAGCCGCTTCACGAACTCCGAATAGCGGTCATCCGACAGGCTCCACACGTACGCGAGGAAGTCCGTCACCCCCCGGCGCAGCACCTTCGGGAACCAGGGCTGATCCTCTAATTCAAAAAGTTGCAGTCTGGGCATAATCGCTGGGCGCTCCAAGGGGCTCAGTGGGGGGGACAACTCCCGCACTGTCCCGCAGTCCCGAGCGACGTACAAGGGGCGCCTTCCAGGGGCATCCGCACACATCAGGGGGCCGTGAAACACGGACAAGACCCAGAATCCCTGCCGCCTCCATGAAACTTTGAAGCCTTTCAGGAAATCACTGCGCGAAAGGCAGACAGCGGACTGTGCGTGCTGATCAGCCCTGCAAGGTTTCTGGAGGGGTGCGTTTGATTATCAGGCGGTCGGAATGACGCAGACCGGGTGTTTCTGACTCGGGGGGGCAGGCAGCCAGGATCGCGTCGAATCAGCGTATCTAGAGTGGGGTTGCCGGAGTTTATAGGTATTATTACTTACGACACTGGCGACCGAGGGGGGCTTCGGTCGTCCGGTCGCTCGGTTCAAAACGGATCAGCTCGCACACAACGGGAGGGAGTAATGGCTCCGGAATCTGTTGATGTGATCGTCGTCGGAAGCGGCCCGGTGGGGGCCATGGCGGCGAACCTGCTCGGCCAGTACGGCTTGCGCACCGTGGTCATCGAGAAGGAGACCACCGCGCACACCCAGTCCCGCGCCATCAACGCGGACGACGAAGCGCAGCGCATCTTCCAGGCCGCCGGTCTCACGGGGGAACTGGGGCCGGGTTTCCACCCTTGCCTGAAGATGACCTACGTGGACGACGAGATGCGGATGCTCGCCGAGGTGGACTTCACCAAGGTGGAGCGCCCCAACGGCCACCCCATCGGCTCGCTCTTCAACCAGCCCCGCCTGGAGGCCTCGCTGCACCGGGGCATGGAGCGCTTCGCGCACGTCAGCATGTGGCGCGGCCATGAAGTCGAATCCTTCATGCAGGACGACGAAGGCGTGTCCGTGCGCGTGAAGGACAACGTCAATGGCCGCACCATGACGGTGCGCGCGCGCTACCTGCTCGCGTGCGACGGCGCCAAGAGCGGCATCCGCCGCCGGCTGGGCCTGAAGCTGGAGGGCACCACGGCGCTGGAGCACGCGCTGGCCGTCTCCGTGGAGACGCAGTCGTCCGCGCCGGACTTCACCTACTACCCCTGCGGCCCGGAGCGCGTGGGCATCGTGACGCGCACCGCGCACGACGAGATCCGCTTCGACACGCTGGTGAAGCCGGGGCAGGACCTGGAGTACGTGAAGACGCCCGAGTACGTGCGCGGCATCATCGCGCCCTTCATCGACCCGGACACCGTGAAGGTGAAGAGCGTCAACCTCTACGCCTACCACAGCCGCATGGCGGAGAAGTGGCGCGTGGGCCGGGTGTTCCTGCTCGGGGACGCTGCGCACCTCATGCCGCCGTTCCTGGGGCAGGGCTTGTGCTCCGGCCTGCGCGACGCGGCGAACCTCACCTGGAAGCTGGCGCACGTGCTGGGCGGCGCCGCGGACGCGTCGCTCCTGGACACCTACGAGGTGGAGCGCCGGCCGCACGCCGCGGAGATGATGCGGATGTCGGACGCGCTGGGCTCGATGCTGGCGTCGGGCGGCCCGTTCATGGCCCGCGCGCGCAACGCCTTCATCAAGCTGCTGTACCACATGCCCGTCACCGGCCCGTTCATCCGCGAGTACAAGATGAAGCCGAACCTCTTCCACGCGGAGGGTTTCGTCTTCGGCGGCAAGCGCGGCAAGTCCAAGCAGGCGGCGGAAGGTGCCTACTTCCCGCAGCCGCGCGTGGAGCACGGCGAGGAAGGGGAGCGCCCGTTGGATGACGTCATCGGCCAGCGCTTCGCGGTGCTGACGCGGCCGGGTGCGCCCGCGGACGTCCAGCAGGCGGCCAAGGCGCTGGCGGAGGACATCGGCGGCGTGTGGCTGTCCGTGGCGCCGGCGGCGCGCTCCGGCGCGGGCCGCTCCGGCGAGGTGGTGGACCTGGAGGGCAAGCTGGGCGAGTGGTTCGCCCAGCACGGCTCGGACCTGGTCGTCCTGCGCCCGGACCGCTACGTCTACGCGGCCACGAACAGCGCGGGTGTCGCGCAGGTCCATGCTTCGCTGAAGCAGGCCGTCCGCGCGCTCACCCGCTGGGGCAACCGGGGTTCCCGGCGGGCGGCGCAGCTCGGGGCCTGAGGCTTCTCAGGCGGTGGCGGCCTGGAGGATCTGCCGGGCCTTCGCCATGCAGTCGCCGTAGAAGCGCAGGTAGATGTCCAGGGCACGGGCGCCCGTCTTCGCGATGGTCGCCGCGTGCTCGGGCTTCTGGCCCAGCAGCTTGTTGAGCATGACCTCGTTGAGCGCCGTGTGACCCACGTCCAGCTCCACGTGCTCCTTGATGAACGACAGCGAGTTCATCACGTCCGGGCCCAGCACGGCCTTGCACTGTTCGATGAGGCGGGGCGCGAACACCACCGACAGGTTTTCGATCTCGTACTCGATGGCGACCTGGCCGCCCGGCATGGGGCCCGCGATGGTCTCCTCGTGGATCTGCCGGTACTCCTGCATGGCCGGGGTGGGGGCCTGCGCCATCAGGGCCTCCGCGTCCAGCTTGGGAAAGCGGCGCGCGTTCCAGCTGGCCACCAGGTTCTTCGTGTCCTCCACCATCATCAGGTGGTGACCGGCCTCGTGCTTGGCGTGGGTGATGAGCTTCTCGCCCACGTCCACCATCCCCGCCTTCACACACGCCTCACCGGCGCGGCGGATCCACCCGTCCACGGGCTCCGTCATGTAGACGCCCAGGGCACACAGCTGGATGAGGAAGGCCTCCAGCAGGGCGGGCTCCACGTTGGGGTCCAGCAGCGTCGTCACGTGGGGACCGGTCGCCAGCATGTGACGGACGTCGGTGACGTGGGGGAGGTACTGCTCTTCGACGAGGGGCTTGGTCATGGGGGGAATCCTCAACGGGAGTGGGCACCACGGCGCCCGATGGTGAGTTCGCTGATGTGCTCCAGGAAGTCCGGAACGAGCTTGGCGGAGATGATCCACAGGTAGGGATCCGGCCCGTCGTGCAGGCCGCACTCCTGCACGTAGTCGCCGCCCTCGTCCTCGCGCAGATAGAGGAAGGAGGGGCGGTTGCGCGCGGCGTACCAGCGGCGCGCCGCGTCCAGGAGCGCCGAGTACGCGCGCGTTCCATCCCCCAGCAGGGAGAACAGGCGGGTGTTGTCCAGCAGGCGGAAGAGGTTCGCGCCCAGCTGGCCCAGCTCCACCACGGCGGCGGCGTGGGGGACGCCGTCGCGGCGGGCGACCAGGACGGTGCGCTCGCGCTCCATGCCGAAGCTCTTCCACTTCGCCGTGACGGGACCCATGTCCAGCCGGTCGCGGGTGAGGTCCAACGACTGCACGTAGCACTCGGGGAACTGCTGCGCGATGGTCGCCGCCAGCAGGCTCAGCTCGCTCGCGGTGGCGGGGCCCACCGTGTACGGGTGCACGCGGCCGGTCAGCTCGTTGCTGAAGGCCTTCATCTTCTGGATCTTCCGGGTGAAGGCCAGGGGCGAACCGGCCTCCATCTGGCGCTGCGCGTACTTCACGTGCGCCTTGTTGATCCACGGGTTGAGGGCCTCCACGTAGGCCACCACCCAGTGGAAGTCCGGGTCGCTCTGCGGGTGCTCGAAGGTGCGCAGGTAGAGGTCGCGCATGATGGCGCCCGCCTCCTTCAGCCCCTCCGGCGGCTTGCCGGGCCGCTTCGCCACCTGGTGGCCCAGCCACGCGTTGCGGTACGGCTTGGTGAAGGACAGCGTCGCTTCAATGCCGCGCTCGGACGGCCACACCGCGTTACAGAACAGCTGCGGCACTTCCGCGGCGCGCTTCGCCAGCGACGCGAAGTTCTGCTTCAGCTCCTCGAACTCCGCGGGGGTGCTGCCACCCAGGCTGAAGAAGCCAGAGCGGTTGAACAGGTCCCACAGCTCATCCACCAGGCCCTCGCTGGTGCGCGTGGCCGGAGACATCGTCTGGGACACGAAGCGCACCCAGCGCGCCTCGTCGGAAGAGTAGGGCAGCACGCTCAGGCCGCACAGCACGGTGCCGTCCGCGCGCATGCCGCTGACGTAGCGGATCTCCCCGCGCACGCTCACCCGCTGGCCGTCGCCCAGCTCCAGCTCGATGAGGGGCGGCAGCAGGCCCGGGAAGAGCAGGTCCTGCGGCTGGCAGCGCATGCACAGGCCGGAGAAGGACAGGTCCAGCACCTCGCGGCGCATCAGCCCCTGCTCCCGCCAGAGCGGGTGGTGGAACCGGGCGTGCACGCCCTCGGGGGCGGCGACGCGGCGGTGCCAGCGGTGGCGGATGCGGAACAGCTGCTCGGGCAGGGGGGTGAAGAGGCGGTCACCCTCGGTGCGGCCCGTCTCCACGCGCAGGCGGTACGCGGAGTTGTAGCCGATGACGTCGATGTCGTACGCCGGCTCGCCGAAGTCCGGGGTGGACTCCTCCGTACGCCACTCCAGCTGACCGGAAGAAGAGTGGAAGCGCTCCAGCACCATGCGCACCACCCGGCCCTGGCGGCGCAGCACGCCCTTGTTCCCGGACGCGCAGATGGCGGTGAAGATGGAGCGGATCCGCTCCCCGTCCGTGATGATGTCCTGCACGGGCAGCGCGGAGGCCGCCGGCACCGCCACGCCCTGGCGAAGCGCGTCCGACAGGAAGCCCAGGATCTGACGCCCCTGCTCCAGCGTCACGCCCACCAGCTGCAGCCCCACCGGCGCGTTCGGGGCGTCCATGTCCGTCCGGATGAAGGCGCCGTTGAGCGGACCAATCGTGGCGCCGTTACACGCCAGGTACACCGGGAAGGTGCGCGACTCGGTCGCTTCCGCCAGCGGCTGCCGCGGGGCCACCCACACCACCGTCGGAGACAGCCGCGTCACCTCACCCAGCACCGCGTCCGGCCGGCCCACCGCGCAGGTGATGGCCGTGGGGCCGCTGCCGTGCAGCGAGTAGCCCGAGTCATCCAGGGCGGCTTCAGCGGGGGGCAGGGGAATCACGTTGCGCAGCGCGTCGCCACTGCCGAATTCGATCGCATGCCGGAACTTCGAGGACGCTGGGATCCCTCCATCCATCGTCAGGACTCCCCTCTTGCGGGCAGCGCTACCGTTCGTGGTCGGCGATGTTGCGAGCACAACACTTCCTCCCTGATTCACTGGAGACGCTGACGGCTCTGGATTCTGGGAAGACATATTGAAGGTCTCGGCCGTAACAGTCAAATCGAATTTATATGCCTGGGCTGTTTTTTCGTCCCCGCCCCTGACTCACCCTGGGTCGCAGTTGACCGACCATATACGGGTTTTCCGAGGAGCAATCAGGACCCAGCGTGCGCATCCATATCAGCAAGATGGCGCAGGGCTGTAACCCTCCTTCACGTGAATAAGCGGTGGCGGTCCGGGGCTGACGGGCAATGGACCCTGTCAGGGGGGGCCGTTATGGTCGGTACTTCTGGGACTGGCCGGGGATGGGAGCCGCGAATGAGCGCAGCGCTGGATGTGAAGGGATCGCCGGGGGGCGCGGGAGCCTCCTTCGGTGGCCAGGGGCTCGAGTCCGTGGACCTTCCAGACGTCTTCCAGGTGGACGTGGCGGTGTGCGTGCGTGACGCGCTGGGGCTGCTCGGCGCGACGCGGCGGTTGCGCGGCATGGAGGTGGCGCTGGAGCTCCCCGAGGATCCGGTGATCGCCCGGGTCAGCCGGCGCCGCCTGGAGCAGGTGCTCCTGTTGCTCGTCGCCCACGCGGCGGACGTGGCCCCGCAGGCGGCGCCCTCCGTGCGGGTGGTGGTGGATCCGCCGGACGACTTCGGAGACGTGGGGCCTCGCTTCCAGGTGGTGATGCCGGGCGTGAGCCTCTCTGAGCGGGAGACGCGCTCGGTGGTGCTGTCGCCCCTGCGCGTGGGCAGCACCCAGCGGCGGCTCGCCCGCGCGCGGGAGCTGGTGGATGCCATGGGCGGGGAGTTCGCGGTGGAGCGCCTGGAAGAGGGGACGGCCGTGAGCGTCGTCCTGCCGGCTCCTGGGCTCGCGAGCTTCTAGGGCGCGCCCGAATTCCGGAATAACGATCCTGCTTTCCGGACCATTGGCTGCGATAAGCGCGGCACGCCCCGGGTGCATCCAACCCAGGGGGACGTGCGGCCAAACTCCTTGACGACCGGGGGCGGGTTCCCGACTATCCGCCGCCTCTCAATACCCCGGTCTCAATCAGGAGTTTGCGTTCATGGCGCCTCCCTCTGGCGAGAAGATCACCCTGCAGAACGGCAAGCTGACCGTTCCGAACAACCCGATCATCCCCTTCATCGAGGGCGACGGCACTGGCCGCGACATCTGGAAGGCCTCGCAGGCCGTGTTCGACGCGGCGGTGGAGAAGGCGTACGGCGGCAAGAAGAAGATCTCCTGGTACGAAGTGCTGGCCGGCGAGAAGTCCTTCAAGCAGGTGAACAACTGGCTGCCGGACGAGACGGTCGCCGCGTTCCGCGAGTACCTGGTGGGCATCAAGGGCCCGCTGACGACGCCGGTGGGCGGTGGCATCCGCTCCCTGAACGTGGCGCTGCGCCAGATGCTGGACCTGTACGTCTGCCTGCGCCCCGTGCGCTACTTCAAGGGCGTGCCCAGCCCGGTGAAGCAGCCGGACAAGGTGGACATGGTCATCTTCCGTGAGAACACGGAAGACATCTACGCGGGCATCGAGTTCGAGGCCGGCACCGCGCAGGCGGAGAAGTTCCTGGGCTGGCTGAAGCAGGAGTTCCCCAAGGAGGCGGGCAAGATCCGCTTCCCGGCGAACGTGGGCATCGGCATCAAGCCCGTGTCGCAGGAAGGCACGGAGCGCCTGGTGCGCGCGGCCATCCAGTACGCGGTGGACCTCAATCGCAAGAGCGTCACGCTGGTCCACAAGGGCAACATCATGAAGTTCACCGAGGGCGCGTTCCGCAAGTGGGGCTACGACCTCGCGGCGCGTGAGTTCGGTGACAAGGTCTACACCTGGGACCAGTGGGAGGCGACCAAGGCCGCCAAGGGCGAGGAGGCCGCCAACGCCGAGCAGAAGGCCGCGGTGTCCGCCGGGAAGATCATCATCAAGGACTCCATCGCGGACATCACCCTGCAGCAGGTGCTGACCCGTCCGGACGAGTTCGACGTCATCGCCACGCTGAACCTCAACGGCGACTACCTGTCGGACGCGCTCGCGGCGCAGGTGGGCGGCATCGGCATCGCGCCGGGCGGCAACATCAACTACGTCTCCGGCCACGCCGTCTTCGAGGCCACCCACGGCACCGCGCCGAAGTACGCGGACCTGGACAAGGTGAACCCGGGCTCCGTCATCCTCTCTGGCGAGATGATGCTCCGCCACATGGGCTGGAACGAGGCCGCGGACCTGATCATCAAGGGCATGGACAAGGCCATCGCGGCGCGCACCGTGACGTACGACTTCGCGCGCCTGATGAAGCTGGAGACGAAGGAGACCGTGTCCGAGGTGAAGTGCTCGGAGTTCGGTCAGGCCATCATCAAGCACATGTAGTCCCCACCCCCAAAGCAGGAGGGCGAAACCATGGCTCACAAGAAGAAGAAGATCGGCCTCATCGGTGGCGGTCAGATCGGCGGCAACCTGGCGCTGCTGGCGGTCCAGAAGAACCTTGGCGACGTGGTGCTCTACGACATCCCGGCGGCCGAGGGTCTGGTCAAGGGCAAGGCGCTGGACATCAACCAGCTGTCCGCGGTGGACGGCTACGACAGCCGCGTCACCGGCTCCACCGACTGGAAGGACGTCGCGGGCTCGGACGTGATCATCATCACGGCCGGCGTGCCCCGGAAGCCCGGCATGTCCCGCGAGGACCTGCTCGAGGTCAACCTGAAGATCATGAAGGACGTGGCGGGCAACATCAAGCAGCACGCCCCGGACGCCTTCGTCATCAACGTGGCCAACCCGCTGGACGCGATGGTGTTCGCGCTCCACAAGATCGCCGGCCTGAAGGACAACATGGTCGTGGGCATGGCGGGCGTGCTGGATACCAGCCGCTTCAAGTGCTTCGTGGCCGAGGCCCTCGGCTGCTCCATCCGTGACGTGGAGGCACTCGTCCTCGGCGGCCACGGCGACGACATGGTCCCGCTCGTGCGTCACAGCACCGTGGGCGGCGTGCCCCTGACCCAGCTCATCGCCAAGGACAAGCTGGACGCCATCATCGACCGCACCCGCAAGGGCGGTGCGGAGCTGGTGGGCCTGTACAAGACGGGCAGCGCCTACTTCGCCCCGGCGTCCTCCTCCATCGCCATGGCGGAGAGCTTCCTCTTCGACCGCAAGCGCGTGCTGCCGGCCGCCGCCCTGCTCAAGGGCCAGTACGGCATCAGCGACTTCTTCTTCGGCGTCCCCGCCCAGATCGGCGCGAACGGCGTGGAGAAGATCATCGAGGTGGAGCTGAACGAGGCGGAGAAGGCCGAGCTGAGCAAGTCCTTCACCTCCGTCAAGGGCACCGTCGACCTCGTGAAGCTGTAGTCCCCGGTCTTCGGCCGGGCCCGCTGGAATGCTGCTGGCGGGCCCCGCCTGATGCCGTGAATGATCCGGGCTTATCCCCGGGCGCACCGTCCTTGCGGCGGTATTTTTCCAAGTTAACTAGCGTGTTGGACTCGCACCTGGCACGGGAGCGGGGCAGCGTCGCGAAGCAGGACTTCAGCGGCCCCCCGTGAAGGCACCCCCCCGGCTGCCGGTGGTCAAGGAGACGATGATGGCGGCAGCAGCGCGATTCACGGTGGTGGGCGGCGGTCTCGCCGGGCTGATGACGACGATCAAGCTGGCGGAGGCGGGCCACCAGGTGGACGTGCTCTCGCTCGTCCCCGTCAAGCGTTCCCACTCCGTCTGCGCCCAGGGCGGCATCAACGGCGCGGTGAACACCAAGGGTGAAGGCGACCACCCGGACATCCACGTGAAGGACACGCTGCGCGGCGGCGACTTCCTCGCGGAGCAGGTGTCCGTGAAGGGCATGTGCTACGCGGCGCCCGGCATCATCTACCTGTTGGACCGCATGGGCGTGACGTTCAACCGCACGCCGGAAGGCCTGCTGGACTTCCGCCGCTTCGGCGGCACCCTGCACAACCGCACCGCGTTCGCGGGCGCCACCACCGGCCAGCAGCTGCTCTACGCGCTGGACGAGCAGGTCCGCCGCTACGAGGCGGAGGGCAAGGTCACCAAGTACGAGTACTGGGAGTGGCTGGGCACGGTGAAGGACGAGTCCGGCCGCTGCATCGGCAGCGTGGCCATGGACCTGCGCACCATGGAGATCCGCACCTTCCCGGCGGAGGCGGTGTGCCTGGCCACGGGTGGCCCTGGCATCGTCTTCGGGCGCTCCACCAACTCCATCATCAACACCGGCACCGCCGCGGGCCGCGCGTACATGGAAGGCGCGCTGTACGCCAACGGCGAGTTCATCCAGGTGCACCCCACCTCCATCCCGGGCGAGGACAAGCTGCGCCTGATGAGCGAGTCCGTGCGCGGCGAGGGCGGCCGCGTCTGGGTGCCCCGGAAGAAGGGCGACACTCGCAACCCCCGGGACATCGCGGAGAGCGAGCGCTGGTACTTCCTGGAAGAGAAGTACCCCAAGTACAAGAACCTGGTGCCGCGCGACGTGGCGACGCGCGAGATCTTCATGGTCTGCCGCGACCTGGGCCTGGGCCTGGGCGGGCGCGACGGCGTGTACCTGGACGTGACGCACATCCCGGCCAAGACGCTCGACGCGAAGATCAAGGGCGTGATGGAGATCTACGAGAAGTTCGTCGGAGATGATCCGCGCCACACGCCCATGGTCATCTTCCCGGGCATGCACTACTCGATGGGCGGCCTGCACGTCTCCTTCGAGGCCGACTCGCGCACGCAGACGCCGCTGGACGGCAGCCCGGTGAACCAGAGCACGCGCATCCCCGGCCTGTACGCGGCCGGCGAGGCGGACTCCGCCTTCCACGGCGCGAACCGTCTGGGCGCCAACTCGCTCCTGTCCTGCATCTACTCCGGCATGATCGGCGGCCCGGCGATGGTGTCCTTCGCCAAGAGCCAGGAGACCAGCGCCGCGGCGATGCCGGAGAAGTACTTCGCGGACGCGAAGAAGTACTGGCAGGACCGCTTCGCCACCATCAAGGCGATGAACGGGCAGGAGAACCCGTACCAGATCGCCAAGGAGCTGGGCGAGGTGATGACGGAGAACTGCACCGTCGTCCGCTACAACGACCGCCTGAAGAAGACCATCGAGCGCGTCCGCGAGCTCAAGCAGCGCTGGAACAACGTCAACGTGCTGGACACGGGCGTCGTCGCCAACCGCGCGCTGTCGTACACCAACCAGGTGTGGAACATGCTGGAGCTGGGCGAGGTCATCGCCACCAGCGCGCTCCTGCGCGACGAGAGCCGCGGCGCCCACTACAAGCCGGACTTCTCCCTGCCGGAGCCCAAGGTGAAGGACCCGACCAAGGATCCGGAGTGGATGGAGCTGTGGCGCAAGCGCCACGAGAAGTGGGCGAAGACGACCATCGCCACCTACGCCGCCCAGGGCCCGCAGATCTCCTACCAGGACCTGCCCACGCCCGTGCTGGACCCCGAGCCCCGCTGGTACGCGTAAGGCGTTCGTTTTCTTTCCGGGCTCGCGCGCGTCGTCATCCGGCGCACGCGGGCACCGCCACCTGATTTGGCAGTGAAGGGAAGGGCAGCCGCACCATGGACACCGCACAGGCCAGCGCCGTCAGCTCGAAGACCATCGCCTTCCGCATCTGGCGGCAGGATGACCCGAACAAGCCCGGGCACTTCGAAGAGTTCAAGGTTCCCTATGCGAAGGGCGCCAACGTCATCTCCTGCCTGATGGAGATCCAGCGCAACCCCGTCACCGCGGAGGGCAAGAAGGTGGCCCCCGTGGTGTGGGACTCCGCGTGCCTCGAGGAGGTGTGCGGCAGCTGCGCCATGAACATCAACGGCCGGGTGCGCATGGCGTGCTCCGCCCTGGTGGACAAGCTCCAGCAGCCCATCACCCTGGAGCCGATGAAGAAGTTCCCGGTGGTGCGCGACCTCACCGTGGACCGCGACCGCATGTTCGAGTCGCTCAAGCGCGTGAAGGGGTGGATCCCCGTCGACGGCACGTACAACCTGGGCCCCGGCCCGCGCCAGTCGCAGAAGGACCACTCCGTGATGTACGTGCTGTCCACGTGCATCACCTGCGGCAGCTGCCTGGAGGCGTGCCCCCAGGTGACGCTGGACAACGACTTCATCGGCGCCGCGCCCATCAGCCAGGCCCGCCTGTTCAACATGCACCCCACGGGCAAGCTGAACGCGGAGGAGCGCACGCGCGCCCTCATGGGCCCCGGCGGCATCCAGGACTGCGGCAAGGCGCAGAACTGCGTGAAGGTCTGCCCGAAGGAGATCCCCCTCACCACCTCCATCGCGGTGATGAACCGCGAGGTGAGCAAGCTGATCATCAAGGACATCTTCTTCAAGGAAGAGGAGCAGAAGGCCTCCGCCGGTCCGGGCTAACCCTCCCGGACGCTGACCTGGCTTCCTCGCGGCCCCGTGCCTGCGCCTCCTGTCACGGGGGCGCCGGGCGGGGCCGTTTGCGTGAAGGTCGCCTCATTCGCCCGGACACCGGGTGTTATCCCTGGAGGCACACGCCTGTGTCCCGTCGCGACGCTGGAGGCCAAACGGCCTTGCCATCCGTCGTTTTCTGCGCAATGAGGGCCCGCGTTGACGCCCCGTGTAGGGGTTGTCCTCGTCTCCCCTCGTCCCACCCGGAGATTCGATGAAGATCCACGAGTACCAGGGCAAGGAACTCTTCCGGAAGTATGGCGTGCCCACGCCGCGCGGCATCCTCGCGCTCTCTCCCGATGAGGCGGAGGCCGCGGCGAAGGAACTCGCCACGCCCGTCGTCGTCGTGAAGGCGCAGATCCACGCGGGCGGCCGCGGCAAGGGCGGCGGCGTGAAGCTGGCCAAGAGCCCCGCGGAGGCCAAGGCGCTCACCCAGCAGATCCTGGGCATGATGCTCAAGACCATCCAGACCGGCCCGGAAGGGCAGAAGGTCCACAAGGTCTACATCGAGGAAGGTCTCGACATCGGCCAGGAGCTGTACCTGGGCGTGACGCTCGACCGCGCCACCAGCCGCGTCACCTTCATGGCGTCCACCGAGGGCGGCGTGGAGATTGAAGAAGTGGCGGAGAAGCACCCGGAGAAGATCCTCCGCGCCGTCGTGGACCCCACGGTGGGCTTCGCCGACTTCCAGGGCCGCGAGCTGGCCTTCGGGCTGGGCCTGTCGGGCCCCACGGTGAACAAGTTCGTCCAGTTCTGCACCGCGCTCTACAAGATGTACATGGAGACGGACGCGTCCCTGGTGGAGATCAACCCGCTGGTCATCCGCAAGAGCGGCGGCGTGGTGGCGCTCGACGCGAAGGTGACCTTCGACGAGAACGCGCTCTACCGGCACAAGGACCTGCTGGAGTACCGCGACCTGGCGGAGGAGGAGCCCCGCGAGACGCAGGCCAAGGAGCACGACTTGGCCTACATCGCGCTGGACGGCAACATCGGCTGCATGGTGAACGGCGCGGGTCTGGCCATGGCCACCATGGACACCATCAAGCTGGTGGGCGGCGCTCCGGCCAACTTCCTGGACGTGGGCGGCGGCGCGAGCAAGGAGAAGGTGACGGCGGCCTTCAAGCTCATCCTCGCGGATCCGCAGGTCAAGGCGGTGCTCGTCAACATCTTCGGCGGCATCATGAAGTGTGACGTCATCGCGGACGGCATCATCGCGGCGGCGAAGGAAGTGCAGCTGAAGATCCCGCTCGTCGTGCGCCTGGAAGGCACCAACGTGGAGCAGGGCAAGGAACTGCTCCGCAACTCGGGCCTCGCCATCACCCCCGCGGACAACCTGCGCCAGGCGGCCGAGAAGGCCGTGGCGGCCATCAAGTAGGGCCTTCGCTCCCTCTTTCCTGAAAGAACGCCATGAGCATCCTCGTCAACGAGAACACGAAGGTCCTCGTCCAGGGCATCACCGGATCGGCGGGCTCGTTCCACGCCAAGCAGATGCTGGAGTACGGGACGAAGATTGTGGGCGGTGTCACGCCGGGCAAGGGCGGCACCTCCTTCGAGGGCAAGGTCCCCGTGTTCAACACGGTGGCCGACGCGGTGAAGCAGGCGGGCGCGAACACGTCCGTCATCTTCGTGCCGCCGCCCTTCGCCGCTGACTCCATCATGGAGGCCGCGGACGCCGGCATCTCCCTCATCATCACCATCACCGAGGGCATCCCGGTCAACGACATGGTGCGCGCCAAGCGCTACCTGCAGGGCAAGCCGGGCGTGCGCCTCATCGGGCCGAACTGCCCGGGCGTCATCACCCCCGGCGCCAAGTGCAAGATCGGCATCATGCCGGGCCACATCCACAAGCCGGGCCGCATCGGCGTGGTGTCCCGCTCCGGCACGCTGACCTACGAGGCCGTGCACCAGCTGACGCAGCTGGGCCTGGGCCAGTCCACCGCGGTGGGCATTGGCGGCGACCCCGTCAACGGCACCAACTTCGTGGACGTGCTGAAGCTCTTCCAGGCCGACCCTGAGACGGACGCCGTCATCATGATCGGTGAGATCGGCGGCAGCGCCGAGGAAGAGGGCGCCGAGTACGTCAAGCGCGAGTTCACCAAGCCCATCGCCGGCTTCATCGCCGGTCAGTCCGCGCCCCCGGGCAAGCGCATGGGCCACGCGGGCGCCATCATCTCCGGCGGCAAGGGCACGGCCGGGGAGAAGATCAAGGCGATGGAGGCCGCGGGCATCCTGATGGCCGCCAGCCCCGCCGAGCTGGGCACCACGCTGCAGGAGGCCGTCAAGCGCGGCCCCCCGAAGCGCTAAGCCGAACCTTTCACACGACACACACACGAGGAGCCAACGACCATGGCCATCGAGCGCACGCTGTCCATCATCAAGCCGGACGGGCTGAAGAACCACCACATCGGGGAGATCATCGCCCGGTTCGAGAAGGCGGGCCTGACGCCCGTCGGCATCCGTCTGCAGCAGCTGTCGCAGAAGGAAGCGGAAGGCTTCTACGCCGTCCACAGCGCCCGGGGTTTCTTCAAGGACCTGGTCTCGTTCATGACCTCCGGACCGGTGGTCGTGATGGCCCTGGAAGGCGAGAACGCCGTCCTGAAGAACCGTGACCTCATGGGCGCCACGGATCCGAAGAAGGCCGACAAGGGCACCATCCGCGCGGACTTCGCCCAGAGCATCGACGCGAACACGGTGCACGGTTCGGACAGCCTGGAGAACGCGAAGAACGAGATCGCGTACTTCTTCCGCGAGACCGAGCTCCAGAAGTACTAGGCAGCGTCCAGCCTGCTGACAGCGGCCCGGTGTCCACGCCCCACGAGGCGCGGACCCGGGCCGTCGTCTTTTCCGCGCTCCGTATCCGGTTGCCCTGCCGGGCGGTCCTTGCTACCGATAATGAAAATCACAATCGGCAAGGAAGCACGCATGAGCGGCGATTCAGAGCGCGTGGCCCGTCGTGGGCCGTTCCCGGTGAAGTTGCGGTTGCTGGAAGTCCTTCGCGTGACGCGGCTGTCGCCGCACATGGTGCGCGTGACGCTGGGCGGCCCGGAGCTGGAGGGCTTCACGTCCCCCGGCGCGGATGACCACGTGAAGTGCTTCTTCGCGAAGCCCGGCGTGAAGAAGCCGAACATGCCGGTGGTGGGGCCCCACGGCCTGTCCATGCCGGAGGGGCTGGAGAAGCCGGCGTCGCGCGACTACACGCCGCGCCGCTTCGACCCGAAGGCCGGGGAGCTGGACATCGACTTCGTGCTGCACGGCGAGGGCCCCGCGTCGCTGTGGGCGCAGCAGACTAAGCCCGGCGACTACATGGGCATTGGCGGTCCGCGCAGCACGCACGACGTGGCGGACGACTTCGACTGGTACCTGCTCGCGGGGGACCAGAGCGCTCTGCCGGCCATCGCACGGCGCCTGGAAGAGCTTCCGGCGGGCAAGCGCGCGTTCACCTTCATCGAGGTCGCGGACGCCGCGGAGGAGCAGCCCATCGCCAGCAAGGCGGACGTGAAGGTCACCTGGCTGCACCGGGGCAGCGCGGAGGCCGGCACCACGAAGCACCTGGAGGACGCGCTGCGCGCCTGGACGCAGCCCTCCGGGGACGGGTTCGTGTTCGTGGCGGGCGAGTCCACGTCGCTCAAGCCCATCCGGGAACACCTGGTGAACGAGCGCGGTCTGAACAAGAGCTGGATGCGGGTGACGGGCTACTGGAAGCGCGGCGTCGCCGAGCACCACGACTCGAAGGGGTAGGCAGGGGAGGGGGCGGGCACTCCTTTGACTTGCCGTGCCTTCTTGTGGGAAGCACGCCCCATTGCCCTCCGTTAGCCCCGACTGAACGATGTCCGAGCCTACCGCCACAGCCCTTCCTGTCACCGAGCCCCTGCCGGTGTCGGCCCCCGCGAAGCTGGTCGACGTGGCCAGCCTGTCGCGCGAGAAGCTCGCGCTGTTCCTGAGCGAGCAGCTGGGCGAGCGCCCGTTCCGCGCGGCGCAGCTCTACCGCTGGCTGCATCAGCGCGGCGCCACCTCGTTCGAGGAGATGACGGACCTGTCCAAGGTCCTGCGTGAGAAGCTCAAGGTCAAGGCGGAGATCGTCCCGCTGGTGAAGGACCTGGAGCAGCGCAGCGTCGACGGCACCATCAAGTACCGCTTCAAGACGCGCGACGGGCGCTTCATCGAGTCCGTCTACATGCCGGCGGAGGACCGCAAGACGCTCTGCGTGTCCACTCAGGTGGGCTGCGCCATGGCCTGCACGTTCTGCATGACGGGCACGCTGGGCCTCAAGCGCAACCTCACGGCGGGGGAGATTGTCGCCCAGGTGCACGCGGTGAACCGCGAGGTGCGCCGCAACGAGGGCCTGGAGACGCTCCGTCCGCTCACGAACCTGGTGTTCATGGGCATGGGCGAGCCGCTCCACAACTTCGAGAACCTCAAGACGGCGCTCGCCATCCTCCAGTCGGAGGAGGGGCCCAACTTCAGCCACCGGCACATCACCGTCTCCACCGTGGGCCTGGTGCCCATGATTGAGCGCTTCGGCCAGGAGACGGACGTCAAGCTGGCCATCTCGCTCAACGCCAGCACGGACGAGCAGCGCAGCCAGACGATGCCGGTGAACCGCAAGTGGAACATCCAGGCGCTCCTGGATGCCTGCCGCAAGTTCCCCCTGCGCCAGGGCCGCCGCATCACCTTCGAGTACGTGCTGCTCAAAGGATTCAACGACACCGACGACGACGCGCACCGGCTGAAGGAGCTCCTGCGCGACATCCCGGCGAAGGTGAACCTGATCCCGTACAACGAGAACCCCGGCCTGGGGTTCCAGACGACGGGCGAG
Organism: Corallococcus sp. AB030; assembly: GCF_003668965.1. Taxonomy (NCBI): domain Bacteria; kingdom Pseudomonadati; phylum Myxococcota; class Myxococcia; order Myxococcales; family Myxococcaceae; genus Corallococcus; species Corallococcus sp. AB030. The sequence continues at coordinate 12,920 of NZ_RAWQ01000007.1, read as the reverse complement.
CAGCGGGCCGAGGAATTCCGGGCCATCCTTGCCGAGGCTCACGTCGCGGCATACATCCGGAAGAACCGGGGCCGGGACATCGCCGGGGCCTGTGGTCAGCTCGCCAATCGCGACGAGACGGCCGCGGAAGCCCCGACGTGACATAAGCACCCGAGCTTCCTTGACAATCCAGTCAGCAGGGCGCTAAGAGCGCGCCCTCCGCACTGTTACCGTAGAAGTCACACGATTTCGCTGGAGCGTTCCATGGCCGTTGTCCTCCGTCTTGCCCGCGCGGGCGCCAAGAAGATGCCGTACTACCACGTGGTTGCCACCGACTCGCGCAGTCCGCGTGACGGAAAGTTCCTGGAGCAGGTCGGTTCCTACGACCCCAACCACAGCCCCGCGAAGGTGCAGTTCAACGAGGAGCGGCTGAACTACTGGCTGAAGAGCGGCGCGCTGCCCTCCGAGACGGTCGCGGACCTGATCAAGACGGCGAAGAAGCAGGCTCCGGCGACCACCGCCTGAGCACGCCCCCGTCTGGACAAGACGTGGAGCCGCTGCTCACGTATCTGGCGAAGGCCCTGGTTGATCAACCCGACCAGGTCACCTTACGCATCTCCGAGGCGGATGGCGGCCGGCTCTATGAGCTGAAGGTCGCCCCCGAGGACGTCGGCAAGGTCATCGGTCGTGATGGGCGCACCGTGAACGCCCTCCGGACGCTGATCAACGCCGCCGCCCAGAAGCAGGGCCAGAAGGTCCGCCTGGAGATACTCGACGATCGCCGCGCTCCGGGTTCTCCCCCGGCGCCGCCCGCTCCGGACGCCGCGCAGTGAGCGCGCAGGACTGTCTGGAGTTGGGCTACGTGGCCCGTGCGCACGGGCTGCGCGGCGAGGTGGCGGTCAGAAGCTTCGACCCCGCCTCGGAGACGCTCGGCACCGTCGAGCGTGTCTGGTTGCGCCTGCGCTCCGGCGAGGAGCGCGAGTACGCCCTGGAGACCTTCCGTCCCGCCAACAAGGAGGATCTGGTGTTCTTCGAGGGCGTGGCGTCCCGCACGGCCGCCGAGGCATTGGTGGGCGCGAAGGTGTTCGTCTATCGCGAGGATCTGGAGCCGCCCGAGGAGGGCGAGTTCTTCCAGGGCGACCTCGTGGGGTTGAACGCCGTGGACGAGCAGGGCGCCTCCCTGGGCACGGTGGAGGAGGTCTGGGCCACCGGTGAAGTCCCCAACCTGGTGATCCGCGCGAAGGGCCGGCCGGAGCTGGTGGTGCCTTTCGCGGATGAGTTCGTGCCGGCGGTGGACGTGCCGGCGGGGCGCATCGTGATCCGGCCTCCGGAGTACCTGGAGGCGGACGGGCCGCCGGAGGAGTCTGGAGACGGCGGGTGAGCTACCGCGTGGAGCTGCTCACGCTGTTCCCCGGGATGGTGTCCGGCTACCTGGGCGCGAGCATCCTCGGGAAGGCCCAGGAGAAGGGGCTGATCTCCGTCACGCTCACCGACGTGCGCGACTACGCCGAGGGCAAGCACCGCGTCACCGACGACGCGCCCTATGGCGGCGGCGCCGGCATGGTGATGAAGCCCGAGCCGCTGGTGGCCGCCATCGAAGCAGCCCGGGCGCGTCAGCCCGGGGCGAAGGCGCTGCTGATGAGCCCTCGGGGGCCCACGTTCACGCAAGCCACGGCGCGGGAGCTGGCGCGGCACGAGGCCGGGCTGATCCTCGTCTGCGGCCGCTATGAAGGCGTGGACGAGCGGGTGATGCCCTTCCTGGACGGCGAACTGTCCCTGGGCGATTTCGTGCTCACGGGCGGGGAGGTCGCGGCCATGGCGGTGGTGGACGCGGTGGCGCGGTTGGTGCCGGGCGTCCTGGGCAACGAAGCGTCCTCCGTGGCGGAGAGCTTCGAGGAGAATCTCCTGGAGCACCCGCACTACACCCGGCCGCCTGTCTTCCGGGGAGCCGAGGTGCCTGCCGCCCTCCAGTCCGGCGATCACGCCCGCATCGCCCGCTGGCGCCGGTGGAAGGCCATCAAGCTCACGCAGGAGCGGCGGCCTGACCTGTTCGCGCGGCTGGTGTTCAGCAAAGCGGATCAGAAACTGCTCGCCAGGGAAGAAGAAGCGTTGTAACCCTCAGTGTTCTCGCGGAACCCTTCGTTGCAGGCTTGTTCGTCCCGGCGGTCTCTGCTAGGACGGCCCGCTCTTTTCCACGCGTCCTACGCGTCAAGTTCCGCTTTCTGGAGTCCGTTATGCGCCGCAGCCTCATCGAGCACGTCGAAAACAAGTTCCTGCGCAAGGACATCACCGCGTTCCGCACGGGTGATTCCGTTCGCGTCCACTGGAAGGTCAAGGAAGGCGAGAAGGAGCGCGTGCAGGCCTTCGAGGGCGTGGTCATCCGCAAGACCAAGGGCACGAACCGCGCGACCTTCACCGTGCGCAAGATGTCCTTCGGCGTCGGCGTGGAGCGCATCTTCCCCATCCACAGCCCGCGCTACGAGAAGATCGAAGTCCTCACCCGCGGCGACGTGAACCGCAAGCGCCTGTTCTACCTCCGCGATCTGAAGGGCAAGGCCTCGCGCGTGGACGTGCTGGTGGACCCGGAGAAGCTCGCCGCCAAGGCTGCCAAGTCCGCCGTCGCTCCGGGCTAGTAGGTCCGCAGAAACCCTCTCGCGGCCTTCGCGGCCGCGTGAGACAAGGAGCGTCCTTCACTGGACGCTCCTTTTTTCGTTCGGGCTAGACTGCGCGCGCCATGCACTTCGTCGAGGTCGCCATCCAGAACGTCCGCGGGTTCTCTCCCGCCGGGCGCTTCCCGCTGAAGAGCGGGTATCTGATCCTCAAGCCGCCCACGGCGGACGTGTTGCCGCTGGCGAACGTGGCGTTGTCGCTGCTGTTCGCGGATGGCCGCGGCGGGGACTCAAGCCTGGTGGGCTCGGCGGGACGCTCCGGCAAGGCCGCGCTGACGTTCGTGGGCCAGGACGGGATGACGTACCGGATATTGCGCGAGCTGGGAGGTTCCGGATCGCTGCACCGGCTCAATCCCGCCACCAGCCAGCCAGAGCTCGTGTCCACGGACGTGTCGGAGATAAACCAGTACCTGCGCGGCCAGGCGGGCCTGCCTCCGCGCACCACCTTCGAGCAGGTGTACTGCCTCCAGCTGGTGATGCTGCCGTCGCGCCGGCCTCGCAAGAGCGTGGCCAAGGCCGCCGCTGCCGCGGGTGCGAAGGCCTCCGGGGCCACGCCGTCGCTGGCGGCCGCCTCCCAGGTGGCGCCGGCGGAGGACGTCCCGGCCGCCGAGGCGAAGGTGAAGGTGCTGCAGAAGGAGCTCGTCACCGCGAAGGAGGTGGATCAGCTCCAGTTCAAGGTGGATGAGCTGGCATCGCTCATCTTCGAGGCGGACTCGAAGCTCAAGGGTGGCGAGGGCCTCAAGGAGGCCATCTCGCGCGCGGAGGCCGCCTGGCGCGCGGCGCCCTCGCCGGAGTCGATGGGGTTGCCGCTGGACATCCTCACGCGCGTGAAGCGCTATCCGAAGGCGGTGGCGCGGCGGGACGAGGCGCTGGCGCGGCTGGAAACGGACCGCGAGCCGGAGCAGGAAGACGCGTCGCTGAAGGTGCCGCCACTCACCGAGAACCGCTTCTTCTGGGGCGGCCTGGGCGCGGGCGTGCTCTTCATGGGCCTGAGCGTGGGCCTGGGCATCGTCGCGGCGCAGCCCATGTGGCGCTACCTGGCGTTGATCAACATCCCCGCCTTCGGCACGGCCGCGTGGATGGCGCTGCGCTACGTGGACGACCTGCAGCACGCCACGCGCAAGGGCTCCAAGGACAACCGCAAGGACGCACGGCAGAAGAAGATCCTCGACGAGTTCGAGCTCGAGGATGCTCCGGTGCGCATGGCCATCAAAGCCCTGAACCTGGAGTCCCACACGGAGATCCCCGCCGCGCTGGAGCAGAAGGATCTGCTCGGCATCCGGCTGGGAGAGCTGCAGACGCAGCTGGAGGAGTACGAGTCCTCCCCCGAGTTTCAGGCCGCCATACGCGACGGACAGGAGCTGCGCGCGCAGCAGGAGACGCTCAACGCGGAGCTGACCGCGAAGGGCACCTACGTGCGCGACCTGCGCGAGGTGGAGCGGGAGCTGTCGCGGCTGAAGGAGTCCATCGCGCTGGCGAAGGCGCCCCCGGTGCAGGTGGCCGCGGCTCCTGGCCAGACGCCGGTGCCAGTGGATCCGCTGGAGGATCCGTCCCCGCTGGTGCTGTCGCAGGCCGCGGACGTGCTCACGACCGACATCCTGTCGGTGCAGGCGCTCCTGAAGGACCGCTGCGTGCAGTACCTCACCGCGCTCACGGACCGGCGCTACCAGGGCGTGGAGTGGGACCGCGAGGGCAACGCCTTCCTGCTCACCCAGAACAGCCGCATCCCGGTGGGCGAGCTGTCCCCGAAGGACATCGACCTCTACTACCTGGCGCTGCGCCTGACGGTGGTGGAGAAGACGTGCGCCCGGGTGAAGCGCCCCTTCCTCCTGGACGACGTGCTGACGGGCGTGGACGAGGCGAAGCTGCCCCTCGTCGCCCGCATGCTCAAGCACCTGGGCACGCTCACACAGGTCCTGCACGTCACCGCCCACCCGGGCTTCGGCCAGATGTCGGACGGCACCGTTAACGTCTAGCCGCCGCCGGAATCACGAGGGGCGGCGGGGACGGAAATGGGGACGCGGCGGGACGTGGGCGACGTGGCGGAGGCGGAGGGCGTGCGCCTGCTGGAGTCGCAGGGCTTCCGGGTGGTAGCGCGCAACTGGACGTGCCGCTACGGCGAGCTGGACATCGTGGCGGAGCAAGGGGAACTCGTGTGCTTCGTGGAGGTGCGCATGCGCTCCTCCGCTGCGTGGGGAGACCCGTCGCACACCGTGTCCTTCGCCAAGCAGCGCCGCGTGGTGAAGGCCGCGTTGCACTACCTCTTCCAGAACGGCATCGACGGGCGCATGGTGCGCTTCGACGTCATCTCCGTCGTGGGCCAGGGCGAGCACGCCCGGGTGGAGCACCTGCCCGCCGCCTTCGACGCTGGCATGTAAAGGAATCCGTCCCTTGGCTGGAACGCTCTACCTCGTGGCCACGCCCATCGGGAACCTGGGGGACGTCACCGCCCGGGCCCTGGAGACGCTGCGCACCGTCGGCCTCCTCGCGTGCGAGGACACCCGGCACTCGCGCATCCTGCTGGACCACTTCGGCATCACCGGGAAGGACCTGGTGAGCCTGCCCGCCTTCGCGGAGGGGCAGCGCGCCGGACGCATCCTGGACCGCATCGAGGCGGGGGAGGACTGCGCGCTCGTTACCGACGCGGGCAGTCCCGGCATCAGCGACCCGGGCGAGAAGCTGGTGGCGGAGGCGCTGGAGCGAGGCCTGAAGGTGGAGCCGGTGCCCGGCCCCACGGCGCTGGTGGCCGCCCTGAGCGCTTCGGGCCTGCCCACCGGGCGCTTCCACTTCCTGGGCTTCCTGCCGCGCAAGGGGCCGGAGCGCCGGGCCATGCTGGACGAGGTGGCCCCCTTGTCCGCCACCTGCGTCCTCTACGAGTCCCCGCGCCGTCTGGCGGAGACGCTGGTGGACCTGCAGGAGGCCTGGGGCGACCGCCGCGCGTGCGTGGCGCGGGAGCTGACCAAGCTGCACGAGGAATTCGTCCGGGGGTCACTGTCCGCGCTGGTGACGCGCTACGCGGGCGAGGAGACCCGGGGCGAGGTGGTGGTGCTGGTGGAGGGCCGCACCGGCGAGCAGCGCTGGAGCGAGGACGAGCTGCGCCGGGCGCTGGAAGCGGGACTGGCTCGCGGCGAGAAGCTCAAGCCGCTGAGCACGGAGCTGGCCCGCCGCGCGGGGTGGCCCGGCCAGGAGGTGTACCGGCTGGGCCTGGGGCTGAAGCAGCGGTAGGGGAGGCCCACCGCTGCTCCGGGCGGGACTTCAGAAGCTGAAGGTCGCGCCCAGGTCGAAGCGGAACGTGGTGCTCTGGATGGCCCGGAAGCGGCGGGACACCAGGTCGTAGCGCCAGTCGAACGTGGGGTTCAGCTCCGGCGAGCCCACGGCGGTGTCCACGGTGCCGTCGCCGTTCAGGTCCTGGCCAATGGCCTCGGTCGTGAGCAGGTGGTCCGTGTTGTAGAGGAAGTTGCCGGAGGCCCGGATGGTGAAGGCCTCCGCTGCACGCGCGGTGATGCCCACCTGGCCACCCACCTGGAGGTAGTCGTCGGAGGTGAGCAGCTTGCGCAGCGCGGAGCTCAGCTCGTTGTAGTACCGGCCGCGGCCCACGTAGTTGCCCAGCAGCCGCAGGTCCAGGGTGAACTTCTGGGACTTCGCCGCGTTCTCGAACGGCACCAGCTCCATGCCGAAGGTGAGCGCCGTCTGCGAGGGGGCCTTGATGCCCGTCTCCTGGCGGGTCCACGGCTCGCGGTAGCAGTTGTACGGGGCACCCAGGTTACCCGGGGGGGGGGCGCTGGACTGGTCGCAGTTGGAATAGGCGCCGGGGCCGCGCACCGGGATGGTGTGGGACGCCTTGAAGTACGGCTCCGCCACGCCCATCTTCCGCGAGAAGGTCGTGTAGAGCTGGTACTTGTGGACGCGGTCGCCCACGTTGCCGCGATCGCCGTCCGGGTCGGTGTTGTCCAGGCTCGGGTCGCGCTGCTTGGCGGTGGGCGCCTCGTAGTCGATGCCGACGATCCACGTGGGCTTGGTGTCGTCCTTCTCCTGGTTGAAGAAGGCGTACGCCAGTCCGAAGTGCACGTTGCCCAGGCCGCCGCGGTAGCTCTCCTGGGGCACCTGGAACAGCCGGCCCACGCAGCCCTCGTCGGAGTAGGGCGAGCCGTCCGCGTTGAAGCAGCTGTTCGTGATGGTGGAGTTGCCCTGGGTCGTTCCCGAGACGAAGTTCCACGTCTCGTTCTGCTGGAAGACGATGGGCAGCTTGAAGCTGAACTCCAGGTCCTTCCACAGACCGAAGGCCACGGCGAGATTCAGCCGCGCGTCCACGCCCTTGTACCAGAGCTCGTTGACCTCCGGGACGTTGGTGGCGTCGCCGTCGCGAAGCTGCTCGCGGACGATCTTCGCGCGCGTCTGCGTGCGCTCGAAGCCCACGTCGAGGAAGAGGTCGAACGGATCATCATCCTCGAACGAGGAAGCAATCCGAGTGATCTCCGCCGCGCTGGCGGCGAAAGGCACGCCCAGCGTCAGCGCGGCGATGACGGCACGAAACCTGTGCATCCACTACCTCCGACGACCACGGCTCAGGCCTGCCAGCTAGCCGTGCCGTCGGAGGAGTGTCAAGAAATGGGTGGGGCTTTACTTCCCCGCGACCGACGTTCCCAGCAGTCCATCCAGCCGCTGGACCTCGGTGTCGAAGGCGCCCTTCTGTGCGGCCGCCAGGGACGCGCGGAAGGTCTTGTGCTGGTCGAAGGGGTCCAGGACGCGGTTTTCGCCCAGCATGAGCTGGTAGTGCAGGTGGGGGGCGAAGGAGTGGCCCGTGTTGCCGCTCTGGGCCAGGACCTGGCCCGCGTTCACGCGCATCCCGGGCTGGACTGTGCGGGGCAGCTCCGCCAGGTGCAGGAAGAGGGCGCGGCGGCCCTTGCCCCCGGTTTCCACCAGCTCGATGCAGTTGCCGTTGCTGCCGAAGTTCCAGTTCTTGCGCTTGATGACGCCCGCGAAGGGGGCCCGGACCGTCGTGCCCACCGGGGCGCGGAAGTCCACGCCCTTGTGGCCGCGGCCGTCGCGCAGGAGCGAGGTGATCTGCTCGTAGCTGTCGATGGGCGACTTCTCCATCCGCAGCTCCAGCTCGTCGCCGCCCGGCAGGTAGTAGCGGGAGTTCACCTCACCCGCGGGCGTGAAGCGGTAGGCGCGGTGCGTCTGGCCCGTCTTGCCGCTCACGAAGCGCACCGCGTACACCAGCGGCTCCTCGTTGGGGCGGCGCTGGAAGAGCACGTCCAGCGTGTCTCCCCGGAGGATTTCGCCGGGGACTCGCACCCACCACACCAGCGTGCGCGTCACCACCTGCGCCAAGGCGGGGCCCACGGTGGAGTCGGAGGCCTGGACGAGCGCCGTCTCCAGCGGGCCCTCGATGCGGATGGACACGCGCTCCAGGCCCGCGGCCTTCACGGGGTCGGTGGGCGCGGGCGGGGCCACGGGGGCCGCGGCCACGGTGCCGGCGTCCAGCGCGGACGCGGTCTGCGAGGCGACGTCCATGGGGACATCCGCCATGCGCTGTTTCCACCACCACACGCCACCCGCGGCCGCGCCGAGGATGACGGAGACGGCAACCACCGGTCCGAAGGGATTGCGCTTCGGTGGTCCACCGAGGGTGGGAAGATTCGGCCGCATTCAGGCTCCCTGAGGGTAAGAAGGTACGCGGGGGCCGAAACCGCTGGCGAAAGGGCGATATTTCGGCCCCCCAGGCTACTCGTCCGGGCCGTCGTCCTGACCGTCCGGGGTGGTGTCGCGCAGGCCGAACTCCTTCATCTTCGTCTGGAGCGACTTGCGGCTGATCTGCAGGAGGCGCGCGGCGCGCGTGACGTTGCCGCCCGTCTCGTCCAGCTTCTTGACGATGAGGTCCCGCTCCAGCTCCGCGGCCTTCATGCGCACGATGTCCTTGAGGCCCACCTCGCCCACAGGGACGTCCAGCGTGCCCAGCGAGGCGGCGACCTGTGCCCCTGCCTGCACGCCCGCTCCCCCGCGCACCGGCTCCGGCAGGTCCTTCGCGGTGATGAGGGGACCGTCCGCGAAGAGCAGCACGCGCTCAATCAGGTTCTCCAACTCGCGGATGTTGCCCGGCCACGCATAGGCCTGGAGCAGCGCGAGCGCGTCGTCGGCGATGCCTTCGATCTTCTTGTGGAGCCGCCGGTTGTACTTGTCCACGAAGTGCGAGGCGAGCATCGGGATGTCGCCGCGGCGCTCGCGCAGCGCGGGCAGGCCAATGGGCACCACGGCCAGCCGGTAGTACAGGTCCTTGCGGAAGCGGCCCGCTTCGATCTCCGCCTGGAGGTCGCGGTTGGTGGCGGCCACCAGGCGCACGTTCACGCGCGTCGTCTTGATGCCGCCCACGCGCTCGAACTCGCCCTCCTGGAGCGCGCGCAGCAGCTTCACCTGCATCTCGACGGGGATCTCGCCAATCTCGTCCAGGAAGAGGGTGCCCTCGTCGGCCAGCTCGAAGCGGCCGGGCTTGGACGTGACGGCGCCGGTGAAGGCGCCCTTCTCGTAGCCGAACAGCTCGCTCTCCAGCAGCGTGGCGGGGATGGCGGCGCAGTTGATCTTGATGAACGGCTTGTCGCGGCGGCTGGACGCGCCGTGCAGCGCGGTGGCGATGAGCTCCTTGCCCGTGCCGCTCTCCCCGGTGATCAGCACCGTGGAGGGCGTGTCCGCGACCTTGTCGATGATCTTGTAGACGTCCTGGATCTGCGGCGACTCGCCGATGATGGCGGACCGGGCCTTGTGGTCCGCGCGCACGGAGCGCTTGGCGCTCTCGTTCGTCTTGGCGGCCTTGGACACGACGGAGGACAGCTCCGCCTGATCAAAGGGCTTGGTGATGTAGTCGAACGCGCCCGCCTTGATGGCCTCCACCGCGGAGTCCACGGTTCCGTGCGCGGTGATGATGATCACCGGCACGTCCGGGTTGGCGGTGCGAACGGCGGCGAGGACCTCCATGCCGCCCAGCTTGGGCATCACCAGGTCGGTGACGACGATGTCCGCGCCGTTCTTGTGGAACTCGGCCAGGCCCTGCTCGCCGTTTTCCGCCACGGTGACGTCGAACCCGTCGCGGCGCAGCAGGGCGGCCAGCACCTTGCGCAGGTTCGTTTCGTCATCGATGACCAGGACCTTGGCCATGAGTCTCCGCGCGGGGACCGCGACTTAACGGCGCGCCGGGGGAGCGGCCGGGATGGCGCCTTCCAGCGTGCAGATGGCGTCCGGGTGCTTGATGCGCAGCAGCAGCGACTCCAGCACGCGGAACGGGTGGTTCATCTTGCTGGCGCCCAGGTAGGCCGCGACCATGTCCATGGCCACCGCCAGGTCCATGTTCTCCCGGCCCGTGGACACCACCACGCCGGACTCACCGCGCAGGCGGTTGGACTGGTAGACGCCGTCGGACGCGAGCTGGCGGATGGTTTCAATCTCCAGCACGCCCGTCTTCTCGTAGATGCGGTGCAGCTGCGAGTACAGGCGCGGCGACAGCACCACGGCGTAGGGCCCGAAGTGGCCGGCCTCGTTGAGCTTGCGCGTGGCCTCCACGATGGTCTGGAACCCGCCGCCCGGCGCCGTCCAGTCCCCCAGCGTGGCGGTGAGGCGGCCGTTGGCCGTCATCAGGCCCTCGTAGCCCAGGCGCTGGTCGCCGTAGAAGATGAGCTCGTCTTCCTGCTGCGCGCACAGCGCGGCGGCGCCAGCGGCGGCGGACACGTCCAGCGGCATGTTGTGCGTGCGCGCCGCCTCGATGTCCCGCCAGTGCAGCAGGAAGTCCTTGTAGATGATGGGGATGGTCTTGAACTTGCGGACGTCGGTGAAGACCATCGCGGTCTCCTGCTCCCCGACGATGTCCACCGCGCCCGGGGACACGCCCTGGAACTCGTCGTAGGCCACGGTCTGCACGCCCGCGCCCAGCGGCCCGTAGATGTCCAGGATGCGGCGGCCCACCAGCGAACGGCGAGCCACCTGGATCACCGTCTCGTTGAGGCGCGCCCACTCCTCTTCGCGCAGCGGGTTCTCGGCATGTCCAAGGAAGTCAGGCATCGGTGTCTCCGTCACGAGCGGCGGCAGAGGAGGGGAGAGGAGAAGGCAGGAAACAAAAGGGTTCTAACGACCGCCACTGGAGCCACCGCTTCCACCGCCGCGGCGCAGGCTGCCGATGGTGAGCGGATGGCCGTTGGCCGAAGGCGGCGGCGCGGGGACGCCGTAGATGAGGCGTTGAGGCGGAAGGGACGTCAGGGGCTCGTTCGCCAGGCGGCCCACCGAGGGCGGCGCGCGCGTCACCAGGGGCGCGGGTTCGGCGGCGGGCACGGCGGGCTCCGCGGGGCCCCCCCCCATGGCGCCCTGGAAGTGGCCGGGGACGAAGGGCTTGGCGAAGTGCGCGTCCTGGCCCTTGTCGAGCATGCGGAGCATGTGGGTCGCCTCGGACACGTGCTCCTTCTCCTCCGCCGCCAGGTGGAGGAAGAAGGCCTTGACCTCTGGGAGGGAGGAGTCCTCGGCGAACGCCTCGTACTCGTTGATGGTCTCGAGTTCGCGTGCCAGGACGGCGCGGATGCGCGCGACGTCGGACCGCTCGGTGTCGGACTTTCCGGCCATTGGGGGCGGACCCTCGCAACCTGTGAGGTGAGCGTCAAGTGAAACAGCGGTCGAAGGGTTTCCTGCTGCATGCCGAAGAACGGGGGACATAGAGTTCGCCTCTTCGTGACCGCCCCCGCACCTGTCCCGCAGTCCCAGCCCGACTCTCCGGCCGCCCCTCTTCCGTCCAGCCCTGAACGCAGCGCGGGAGGCCGGGGCGCGACGCTGGTGGCCATTGGAATCCTGGCGTCGCGGTTGATGGGCCTGGTGCGCGAGCGGGTCTTCGCGCACTACCTGGGCAACGCGGAGGCCGCCGCCGTCTTCAAGGCCGCGCTGCGCATCCCCAACTTCCTCCAGAACCTCTTCGGCGAAGGCGTGCTGTCGGGCTCCTTCATCCCCGTCTACGCCCAGCTGCTGGGCAAGAAGGACGCGGACGAGGCCGACCGGGTCGCGGGCGCGGTGTTCGGCCTGCTGGCCATGGCCACCGCTGTGATGGTGGCGCTGGGCATGCTGGCCACGCCGCTGTTCGTGGACCTCATCGCGCCGGGGTTCGACGGCGGCGAGCGCGACCTGGCCGTGCGGCTGGTGCGCATCCTCTTCCCGGGCACGGGCTTCCTGGTGCTGAGCGCGTGGTGCCTGGGCATCCTCAACAGCCACCGGCGCTTCCTCCTGTCCTATCTGGCGCCCGTGGTGTGGAACGTCGTCATCATCGCCACACTGCTGGTGGTGGGCAGCCTGCACGGCACGTCCGGGGGCCGCGCCGCGGAAGAAGCCGTGACGGAGTGGCTGGCCTACGGCGTGGTGCTGGGCAGCTTCCTCCAGTTCGCGGTGCAGGTGCCCACGGTGATGCGCCTGCTGGGCCACTTCCGCCCGGTGGTGTCGCTGGCGAGCGCCTCCGTGCGCCAGGTGCTGAAGAACTTCGGCCCGGTGGTGCTGGGGCGCGGCGTGGTGCAGTTCAGCGCGTGGGTGGACACCGCCTTCGCGTCGCTCATCTCCAACCGCGCGCTGTCCTCGCTCCTCTACGCGCAGACCATCTACCTCATCCCGGTGAGCCTCTTCGGCATGGCGGTGTCCGCCGCGGAGCTGCCGGAGATGGCGCGCGCCACGGCGGAAGGGGATGCCCAGGCGCACTCGAAGCTGCGAAGCCGCGTCGACGCGGGCTCGCGGCGCATCGCCTTCTGGGTGGTGCCCTCCGCCGTCGCGCTCTTCTTCCTCGGGGACCTGGTGAGCGGCGCGCTCCTTCAGACGGGCCGCTTCGGTGCCTCGGACTCGCGCTACCTCTGGTACCTGCTGATGGGCGCGGCGGTGGGCCTGGTGGCGTCCACCGTGGGCCGGCTCTACGCCTCCGCCTTCTACGCGCTGAAGGATCCGAAGACGCCGCTGCGCTACGCAATCGTGCGCGTGGCCCTGGGGACCGTGAAGGCCTGGTTCCTGGCGCTGTGGCTGCCGGAGCGGCTGGGCCTGCCCCGGGAGCTGGGCGCGGCGTTCCTCACCCTGTCCAGCGGCATCGTCGCCTGGGTGGAGACCACGCTCCTGCGCCGCAAACTGCGCTCCATCGTAGGGCCCGTGGGCCCGCCTTCGGGGCTGCTGCCCCGGCTGTACGTCGCGGCGGTGGTGGGCGGGCTCGTGGCCCTGGCCGTCAAGCAGGGCCTCACCAGCCTCCTGGGCCCCATGCCCGGGGTGGGGGCGGAG
>NZ_RAWQ01000079.1:0-38888 GCF_003668965.1 Corallococcus sp. AB030 | reverse complement strand
AAGAGACAGGGGGGGCGTGGCCAAGGGGCTGCTGAGCGTGGAGGGGCTCACAACCTTGGAACGGCTGCGAGCGTTCGGGTCGCATTTCGAGGACGTGTTGCTGGTGGCGAATGTTCCGGCGCCGTACGAGCGCTTCGGGCTCCGCACGGTGGCGGACGCGGTGAAGGGCAAGGGAGCGCCGGGAGGGGTCCATGCGGCCCTGGGCGCGGCCAGCACGCGGTGGGTGTTCGCGGTGGCGTGCGACATGCCGTTCGTGACGGAGGCCGCGGCGCGGGTGGTGCTGGACGCGCGAGGCGAGGATGTGGACGCGGTGTGCATCGAGCGGGACGGACGGTGGGAGCCGTTGTTCGCGGCGTATCGTACGGAGCTGGTGTCACACTGGGGTGAAGCCTTGGTGGAGGATCCGTCTCTGCGGGGACTGCTGATGCGGTTCCGGACGCGGACCTTGCCCGTGGACGCATTGCGCGCGGTGGATCCGGAGCTGCGTGCGCTGGCGAACGTGAACACGCCGGAGGATCTGGTTCGCTACGGCGTCACGTTGCCATGAACCGTGCGTAGGGCATGCCGGCCTGTGACTGACCGAGTACAGGCAACGGGAAGCTCAGGGGCTTTCCGTCCGACGCCTCCGTGTTCCCCTCTACCTGCGCGGCACCCAGGCCCTGTCTCTGTCCCTGGAACGTGGCCTGCGGATTCCTCGCGGAGGCCCTGCCCGCCTGGATGACGGCGTAACGCGCGGCCACCGCTCCCACCGTGGACAGCACGTCCGCGGTCACCTGCTTCCACCGTGCGCGTCCCGGCAGCACGTCCATCACCAGTCCCGCCAGGGAACACGTCCGGGACAGCGTCCACAGCGCTCCCGACACACCCGTGCGCAGTGGCTTCCCCACCTCCACCACCTGCCGCGCCTCCAGCTCCACCGCCTCGCGCGTGAACACCTCCGCCACCTTGCCCGCCACACGGAAGCGGCGCAGCACGCGCTCCTCCGCGTCCGTGTGCGGGAACAGGGACAACAGGCTCCCGGCGCTCGCGGTCGCGGAGGCCATGAAGAACAGCGGCAGTGTGCGCCCCACCTGCTGCCACAGGGGCACCGCCGTGTTGCTCACCAGCACCGCCGTGTATCCCGCGAGTGGCAACCCCAGCACCGCGCCCACGATGCCCGCGGTGCGTCCCATGACTCCAAGAACTCCGGGCCTCCGTCGCAGCACGAACGCCGCCGTGTTCACCGCGCCCGAACCCGCCAGCACCCACGAACCCACACTCATGGGTGACGTGGGCCGGAACACGCGCAGCATGTTCAGGAAGCGCGACGGCCGGCCCAGGTCGTGGATCAACAGCCCCGCGCTCACGATGTCCCCCGCCGTGGCCACCGCGTGACAGCGCCCCGCCAGCCGCTCCAGCCGCCGTCCCCCCAGATACTCCATCGACACGCCGAGCACGCTCGCCGCGCCTGCCACCCCGCCCACGTAGAAGTACGCCGGGACCGTCCAGATCCACAGCGGTTCCTTCAACACCGGCATGCCGTAGTAGCTCGGCGCTCCTTCACTGTCCGGCCCCGACCGTGACGGCACCGTCGGCAACACGTCCATCCCCTGCCGCACAGGCTCCGGATCCTTCACCCGCTGCTGGGAACCCTCGCCCTCCAGGATGCCCGCGCGTGTGTCGATGTTCCGTCCGTCCGTCTTGCGCTGGAGCCGATCCAACAGCGTGTCGTCGCTCATCCGCGCCCCTCCCGCCCGAACGCCACCGCGCCCAGCGCCACCGCCACCATGCCCACCGCGCCCATCGCCACCGAGGCCCACGAGCGCAGAGCCTTCTTCGTCGGCACCACCGGGTCGGGCGGCAGGTTGTAGACCTCCGGCTTGTCCAACAGCAGGAAGAACGCGTTGAGCCCACCCGTGCCCGGCTGGTTCTCCGCGTCCTTCCCGTACAGGTACGCGTCCGTCACGCCTCGCTGATGCAGGTCGCGAACCCGTGACTCCGCGCGTGCATGCAACTCGTCCAAATCACCGTACTGGATGGACGCCGTGGGACACGCCTTCGCGCACGCGGGCGTCTGGTCGTCACCGATGCGGTCGTAGCAGAGCGTGCACTTCCACGCGCGCCCGTCATCCTCGCGCCGGTCAATCACTCCGAACGGACACGCGGACACGCAGTAGCCGCAGCCATTGCACACGTCCGGCTGCACGTAGACCGTGTCGAACTCCGTGCGCACGATGGCGCCCGTGGGACATGCCTCCAGACACCCCGCGCGCTGGCAGTGCTTGCACACGTCCGACATCATCAGCCACGAGAAGTCCCCCGCGCCCGACGTCTGCCCCTGCAACGGCACCGGCCGCTCCACGAACGCCACGTGCCGCCAGGTCGATGCGCCCAGGTGCGCTGTCTGGTCGTAGGACATCCCCGTGAAGTGGAAGCCGTCGTCCGGAAGCTGGTTCCACTGCTTGCACGCGACCTCGCACGCCTTGCAGCCGATGCAGAGCGTCGTGTCCGTGAAGAACCCCTTGCGGCTCCCCATTCGCCTATCCCTTCCCCTCGGGTTCCTGCGTCTCCGAATGGTCCGTGTCCCCAGGCGGCGTCACGTCGCGCGGCACCTCCGGCAACAGCAGCGGAGGCGGCGCCGCTCCCGCCGCGGCCCTCTCCCCCGAGCGCATCCGCCCCACCCGCAGGTCCGCCGTGAACACCTTCGACTCCTGGATGTCCACGTTCTGATCCGCGACGAACGCCGTCAGCTCGTTGGCCCCTTCACCGCGCACGCGCCCCGTCACACCCCAGTGGTACGGCAGACCAATCTGGTGCACCTGCCGTCCCCTCACCTTCAGCGGACGGATGCGCTCTGTGACGAGCGCCCGGCACTCCAAATCCCCTCGCGCCGTGGCGAGCGTGCACCAGTCCCCGTTGTTCAGCCCCTTCTCGCGCGCCAGTTCCGGGGAGATTTCGCAGAACATCTCCGGCTGCAGTTCGCTCAGCCAGGACAGCCAGCGCGACATACCGCCCGCGGTGTGGTGCTCGGTGAGCCGGTAGGTCGTGACCAGGTACGGATAGCGCGGGTCGCCCCAGGCCCGGTGATAGGGGTTGTCCTTGCGCTTCCACTCCTCTCTCGTGGGGCTGCACTGCTGCGCGTAGAGCGGGTTGGACACCACCGACTCCATGGGCTCGTAGTGCGTGGGCAGCGGCCCGTCCATCATCCCGCTGGGCGCGAAGAGCCAGCCCTTGCCGTCCGCCTGCAAGAGGAACGGATCATTGCCTGCGATGGTCGCCAGCCCCGTCGCGCCCTCGGGCGGCCGATACTCCGGCGGCCGGTCCACGATGAAGTCCGGCACGTCCTCTCCGGTCCACTTCTTCTCGCCCGCGTCCCACCACACGTAGCGCTTGCGCTCGCTCCAGGGCTTGCCGTTCGCGTCCGCCGACGCGCGGTTGTAGAGGATGCGCCGATTGGACGGCCACGCCCAGCCCCACTCGGGCGCCACCCACGTCTGCTCCTGCCCGGGCTTGCGCCGCGCCGTCTGGTTCACGCCGTCCTTGAAGCACCCTGAGTAGATCCAACAGCCGCACGCCGTGGAGCCGTCGTCCTTCAGCGCCGTGAAGCCATCCACCAGCTTCCCATCCGCCACCGAGTAGCCGTTGATCTCCTTCAGCACCGCCTCCGCGGAGGGCTCCGCGTGCGGCCCGTGCGTGGGGTAGTCCCACGTCAAATCCAGCAGCGGCGCGTCCTTCGGGTCCGTGGAGCCCGCGTAGCGCTCACGCAGCTTGCGCCCCAGGTGATAGGCGAAGTGCAGCTCGCTGCGCGTGTCCCCCGCCGGCTCCACCGCCTTGTGATGCCATTGCAGCAGCCGCTGCGTGTTGGTGAAGGTGCCGTCCTTCTCCGTGTGCGCGGCGGCCGGGAAGAAGAACACCTCCGTCTGGATGTCCTCCGGCCGCACCTGCCCGGACTGGACCTCCGGCGCCGTGCGCCAGAACTCCGCGGTCTCGATGAGCGTGAAGTCGCGCACCACCAGCCAGTCCAGCTTGCGCAGCCCCTTGCGCTGGAGCGCCCCGTTCATGCTGCCCACGGCGGGGTTCTCCCCCATGACGAAGTAGCCCTGGAGCTTCCCGTCCGCCATGTCCGCCACGGTCTGCATGTGCGAGTGATTGCCCGTCAGCCGGGGCAGGTGCGCGAACAGGTAGTCGTTGTCCTCCGTCGCCTTGTCCCCGAACCACGCCTTGAGCAGCGACACCGCGTACTTGGGGAACTCCGTCCACCAGCCGCTGCCGGACTTGTTCTTGCGGATGTAGTGCTCCAGCGAGTCCGTGCCGCTCGCGCGCGGCATGGGCAGGTAGCCGGGCAGCAGGTTGTAGAGCGTGGGGATGTCCGTGGAGCCCTGGATGGACGCATGCCCTCGCAGGGCGAGGATGCCGCCACCGGGCCGGCCGATGTTGCCCAGCAAGAGCTGGAGGATGGCCGCCGTGCGGATGTACTGCACGCCCACCGTGTGCTGCGTCCAGCCCACCGCGTAGCAGAACGCGCTGGTGCGCTCCGGGTTGGAGTTGTCACACAGCGTCCGCGCGACCTCGAGGAACAGCGCCTCGTCCACGCCGCACACCTGGGACACCACCTTCGGCGTGTAGCGCGCGAAGTGGCGCTTCAAGAGCTGGAACACGCACCGGGGATGCTGGAGCGTCTCGTCCCGGTGCTCGTCGCGGAGGTCCACGCGGTGGTCATGCCCGCCCGCGCCCGCGCCGGGCTCGTCCGTCAGCTCCTTGTGGCCCGCCGCCGGCACCACGCCGTCCACGCCCTCGTACTGCCAGGTGTGGATGTCGTAGCGGTTGTCCTTCGGCTGGTAGCCGCTGAAGAGCCCCTCCAGGTCCTCCGTGTCCTGGAAGCCCTCGCGGATGAGCGTGGCCGCGTTGGTGTACTGCACCACGTAGTCACGGAAGTACCGCTCGTGCTCCAGCACGTAGTGGATGAGCCCGCCCAGGAACGCGATGTCCGAGCCCACTCGGATGGGCGCGTAGATATCCGCCACCGCGCTGGTGCGCGTGTAGCGCGGGTCCACGTGGATGACCTTCGCGCCCCGGGCCTTCGCCTCCATCACCCACTGGAAGCCCACCGGATGGCACTCGGCCATGTTGGACCCCTGGATGAGGATGCAATCCGAGTGCTGCAGGTCCTGCTGGAACGTCGTGGCTCCGCCGCGGCCGAACGTGATGCCCAGACCGGGCACCGTGGACGCGTGTCATATTCGAGCCTGGTTCTCCACCTGCACGACGCCCAGCGCGCTGAAGAGCTTCTTGAGGAGGTAGTTCTCCTCGTTGTCCAGCGTCGCCCCGCCCAGGTGCGCCAACCCCAGCGTCCGGTTCAGCCGCTGGCCCTTCGCGTCCGTCACCTCGAACGTCGCGTCGCGCGTGCGCTTCACGCGCTCGGCCACCTTCTCCATCGCCTCTTCCAGCGGGATGGGCTCCCACTCCGTGCCGCCGGGGCGGCGGTAGAGGACCTGCTGCACGCGTTGCGTTCCCGTGACCAGTTGGAAGGTGGCGGCCCCCTTGGGACACAGCCGTCCGCGTGAGATGGGGGAGTGCGGGTCACCCTCGATGTCGAGGATGCGCCCGTCGCGCACGTGCACCTCCTGCCCGCAGCCCACCGCGCAGTACGGGCAGATGGACTTCACCACCCGGTCCGCGGACTTCGTGCGCGGCGCCAGCGAGCGGCTTCGCGCCGACATCGCCGTGTCGCCCAGGGCCCGGCTGTCTCCTCGGGCGAACTGCCGCAGCACGGGCCAACCCTTCATCAGGTCGCGGAACTTCAAGGCCGCCCCTCCTACGGATGCGCACGTGGAATCTGGTGCTCAAGATGGGGACGCGCGGCGGTGCGGACCAGTGCCGCCGGTCCCTGGCTCGCGTCCAGCAGTGAACGCGAGAGCAGGCGAGCAGGCACGGAAATGCGCGGCGCGCGAAATCAGACCGGGGGGGCTGAATCGTTACTACTCCACGGTGCCAACGCCTCTTCCTGCTCCACCCTCCCCTGGGGCCCCGCGGGCCTTCAGGCGGAGCAGGAAGACCCACAGCCACGTGATGGCCGGAGACGTGGCGGAGAGCGAGTGGAGAACCTGCATGACAGACAGTGCCCCTCTCATCCTGTTGATCGAGGACGAGGAAGACCTTCGGGACGCGGTCGCGACGCTGTTGGAGATGGAGGGCTATCGCGTCGCGCAGTGCATCCACGGCGAGGATGCCTGGAGCTGGCTTGCGTCCCATCCCCGTCCGGACCTGGTGCTGCTGGACCTGATGATGCCGGTGATGAACGGACAGGCCTTCCTCGCGAGGCTGTCCCAGGAGCGCATGCTGGAAGGCGTGCCCGTCATCGTGCTGTCCGGCAGCCCCTTTCATCCCCCGGGCGCGGTGGACTACCTGCGCAAACCGGTGGCGGTGGCGGACCTGATGGAAGTGGTGCGCCGCTTCCTGCCGTCATCCGGGGAAGGCCCGGAAGGACCTCCCACGTCGTGAAACATGTGTCGCATGGCGCGGCGCGTGCGCATCGAGGACTCGCGATGGAGCGAGACCTGTGGAATCCTCGCGCCCCGTCAGGTCCCCGCCTGGTCCATTCCCCCTCACTCAAAGGACGACAGATGCCGGATGGCACGCTGAACCTACCCGAGGACGTCGCCCGAGACCTGGAAGCCCGTCTGGCCGCGACGGAGCCGGAGGAGACGAGCCGGGGCCTGTTCTTCCTGGGCGTGTTGGACGCGGTGCGCTTTCTGGGCGGAGCGGACGCGGTGAAGCGCTGTCTGGATCAGGTGGGGGAGACCGCGGACTTCATCCCCATGCAGACCTATCCGTTCCCGCGCTTCCTGCGGCTGTCCTACGTGGCGGCGGAGCAGCTCTCGCCGCTCGTCGGCGGCCATGATGCGGCGCAGCGGCAGATTGGCACGCAGGCGATGCTGGACTTCCTCAACTCCATGTTCGCGCGCGACTTCGTGCAGCAGGCGGGTGGGGACCCGAAGCGGCTCCTGGAGTTGATGCACTCCGGCTACCGCACGGCGCTGAACTTCGGCGAGCGCTCCGTGGAGTGGACGGGCCCCACGTCGGGCCGGGTCATCATGAAGCGCTCGCTGATGCCGGTGCCCTACAACGAGGGCATCCTCCAGTCCGCGCTGGAGGTGACGGGCGTGCACGACGTGCAGGTGCGCGGGCATGCCCAGTCGCTGGTGGACGCGTACTACGACGTCTCCTGGTCGTGAGCCGCACGGGCCGCGCTCAGGCCAGGGCGCGGCGCACGAGGCGGTAGGTGCCCTCCGCCGTGGTGCCGTAGACGATGTGGGCGGCGAGCGCGCTCAGGTGCGACTTCGCCGGGACCTTCTGGGGCGGCGGAGCGAGGCGCAGGAGCGGCACCGCCAGCTCGTCACCGATGAGGAACAGGCCCAGGCCGAAGCCCACGCCGAACAGCTTCCCCGCCAGCGGCACGCGCTCATGCAGTGCACCGTGCACGGCGCCCCAGAGCGTGCCGTAGCTCCAGTGCACCACGTTGCCGGCCTTCTTCTTCCGCTCTCCTTCCAGCTTCACGCCAGCGCCTTCCGCCGCCTTGCGCGCGGCTACCTCCGTGGCGGGCTCCTGCTGGGAGTCGTCCTGCTCCTTCGACTCGCTCAGCCCGGAGATGAGCGCCTGCGCCTGGTTCATGGCGAAGGTGCCCAGCGCGCCGCCCGCGGCGCCCATGAGGATGTCCTGGAGGAGCGAGCGCTTCTCGGGACGTGCGAAGGGACGGAGTCGGCTCCAGCGGATCATGGTCGGGCCCTTTCGGTGCGGTGGCTGCAAGCGTGCTCATAGGGTGG
Source organism: Corallococcus sp. AB030 (assembly GCF_003668965.1). Lineage (NCBI taxonomy): Bacteria > Pseudomonadati > Myxococcota > Myxococcia > Myxococcales > Myxococcaceae > Corallococcus > Corallococcus sp. AB030. The sequence goes on along the minus strand of NZ_RAWQ01000079.1, from coordinate 31,086 downwards.
GGCGTCTTGTTGACGGGTGCACACTCTGGGATGGGGAGGCGGGGCGCGCCCTGTTCCCGGTCCGGCGAGCGGCCGTGCGAGCGGGCGTCGCGCGGAGGATTCCGGGGGCTTGCCTCGTGCGAAGCCCGGCCAGAAGGCCCACCTCAGGGCGAGGAGGGGCGAAAGCGCATGGCTCGTCACGAGAACTTGAGAGGACAGGTGGCCATCGTCACGGGCGCGTCGAGCGGCGTGGGCTGGCAATCCGCGCTGCGGCTGGCGGAGGCCGGCGTGCGGCTGTGCGTCACCGCTCGGCGCCAGTCGGCCCTGGAGCAACTGCGCGTGGAGGTGCTCCAGCGCGGCGGTGAGTGCCTGGTGAGTGACGGCGACGTCACGGTGGCCGAGGACGTGGAGCGCGTGGTGCGCGAATGCGTGGAGCACTACGGCCGCGTGGACCTCCTGGTGAACGCGGCGGCGGTGCAGTCCTACGGCTACTTCGACCAGCTGCCCTGGGAGCACATCACGCGCGTGTTCGACGTGTCGTGCTTCGGCTACTTCCGCTTCGCGCGCGCGGTGCTGCCGCACTTCCGCAAGCAGGGCCACGGCCACCTGCTCAACGTGCAGTCCATGCTGGCGTCGGGGTCCGCGCCGCTGTTGTCCGCGTACGCGGCCGCGAAGCACGCGACGCTGGGGTGGGCGCGGGCGCTGGAGCTGGAGTTGGCGGGCACGGGCATCCACGTCTCCAATGTGCTGGTGCCGTCCGTGTCCACGCCCATGTTCGACCACGCGCCCACGATGCTGGGGTGGAAGCCCGTGCCGGTGCCGCCCACGTACGACGTGGACCTGGTGGCCCGCGCGGTGGTGCGGCTGGCGAAGCGGCCGGGCCGCACGTCGGTGCCGGCGTTCCTCCAGGGGCGGTTGATGCTGTGGCTCAACGGCCTGGCGCCGTCGGTGGGCAAGGCCGTGCTGTCCCGCTTCGGCGTGCGGATGCAGACGACGGACATGCCGCTGGACAGGCCCGAGGGCAACCTCTTCACCCCCGTGGTGGAGGGCGTGGGGCCTCGTGGCAGCGTGCCCCCGACGCCCGCGTGGGTTCGCTTCACCGCGACGCTGGGACTGGCGGCGCTGACGGGCGGCGTGGTGGGCGGCGCGGTGCTGGGCGCGCGCGGATTGATGCGCGCGGCCCGCTGAAGCGGGGCCCCATCAGACGTCCCCCTCTCCGAGGGGGCCGCGATCAGGATTTTTCCGTTCGCGGTGCTGATGGTGTGGTGTCAACGAAGTGTTGGGTGGGTCCGAAAACATCCTCGCGTTGGGGCGCCCTTTGGCTAGAAGGGGCCCCGCATGCGCTCCGGGAAGGGTCGGCCGGGGCGCCAACGAGGGGAGAAACATCGATGCGTGGAAGCAATAAGTGGACGGGCCTGGCGCTGGTGGCGGGCCTCGCGGTGTCGGCGCAGGCGGTGGCGGCCGAGGAGCCGAACCTGAACGCGAACCCGGGCCGGTCGTCGTCGTTCGGCCAGGCGGGCCAGATGGTCATCAGCCAGGAGCTCAACGGCTTCATTGGCTACAACACGGCCTCGGAAATCTTCACCGTCCGGCTGGAGCCGTCCGCGGACTACTTCCTCCAGCAGAACCTGTCGGTGGGCGCGTCCGCGCTGGTGGCCTTCGGCTTCGGTGACTACACCGTCGTGGGCCTGGGCGTGCTGGGCCGCGTGGGCTACCACCTGCCGCTCGCCGAGCGCGTGTCGCTCTGGCCCAAGGTGGGCTTCGGCATCCAGTTCGGCCACGTCCCGGACAACAGCGACGTGTCCTTCGTGCTGGACTTCAACGCGCCTGTCCTGTTCCACCTCACGCCGAACTTCTTCATCGGCGCGGGTCCGCAGGTGCGCGCCCTCATCAGCAACAAGGGCTTCTCCGTGGGCGCCGAGCAGGGCAACTTCTCCGGCAATGACGTGACGCTGGGCATCACCACCACGGTCGGCGGCTACTTCTAGCCTCGGGCCTTCCCCGGCACTCTGGGCTTCGTGCCCGGGTGTCGGGGAATGCAGGACCCGTGACGTAGGACGCGGTGCGTTGACGTCACGGGTTGGATGTGTTGGGTTGGAGGTTGCCATGTCCGTGCTTCCGTTCGCATCCAGGCTGCCCGCGTTCGCCCCCCTGCATCCGCTGGGGAGGGGCCCGTTGGGCGAGTGGGTGTCCCTGGTGTGGCCGCTGGAGCAGGACGCGGTGGATGCGCGTCCGCTGGTGGTGAAGACGTTCCTCCTGGCGTCGGGGTTGGCGCCGGAGACGCGGCGCCCGCTGGAGGATGCGCTGACGCGTGCGGTGCCGCTGAGGCATCCGGGCATCGCGAGGCTCCACGGCTTCCAGGTGGACGTGCGCGACACGCTGACGGTGGTGTCGGACTACGTCCCGGGCTGTTCGCTGGCCACGGCGCGCCGGCGGGTGCTGGGGCGGTGCGGGCGGCCGTCGGAAGCGTTCGTGTGTCACGTGGGCGCGGAGGTGGCGGGAGCGCTGCATGCCGCGCATGACGCGCGCGTGGTGCACGGGGATGTGCATGCGCACCGCATCCGCGTGGGGCCTCGGGGCGAGGTGACGCTGACGGACTTCGGGTTGCGGCCCGCGCGTCCGCTGCTGCGCCGGTTCATGTCGCCGTCCCGGCCGGACGTGGTGGAGTTGCCCGTGCGCGAGGACGCGGTGGGCTCGTCGGTGGAGACGCGAGAGGATTTGCGCGCGCTGGGGCGGGTGTTGTTGGCGCTGGTCTCTGGGAACACGGTGGTTCCGGAGGACGCGGCCGGGGTGGACGCGGCGCTGGGTGGGGTGTCGCCCGCGCTGCGGGACGTGCTGCGTGGGGTGCTGCTGGATGCGCGCGGGGCGGACTCCGCCGCGGGGCTCCAGGCGGCGCTGCGCGACTGCATGGGGCACGGTGTGGAGTGCCAGGGGCGGGACGCGATGGTGCGCGAGCTGGCGGCGCTGCCGGGCTCGGGGCCGCTGTCTCCGGTGGACGTGTACGTGGGCGCGGCGTCGGTGATGACGGCCTCCGTGTCCGTGCGCGGGCGCACGCTGCCTTCCTGATGCGCGGGGCCTTGGGCTTCGCGTCGAGGCGCTGAGCGAAGGGGTGCGCGCAGGCGCTCGGGCTGCTCGCGCGTGGCTCCGTCGCGTATGCGCGGTGCTCACGCTGGCGTGATGTGCCGTGGCTTGCCGTGCACTGCTCGCGCGTGGCTCCTTCGTGGACGCCAATGCGTGCTGACCTCGCGCATCGGAGCCCGCCCGCGAGCACGTGGAACGTGCGCTCGCGTGCTGCACGGGTGGGCTGCATTCCTGTGGACTGGCGGACGTCGTGAGTCCTGGCCGTGTGAAACGCGACGGGACGCGAGCGGGAGGCTGGTGGTTGCCTCGAGGCCACGCCCACAGTCGCGCCCGCCTCCGGCGACCTGGCCCGCGGAGGCCTCCATGTTGAAGGGGGGGCCATGGCTCCGCTGTTCCGCCCGGGGACCGACTCGGTGCTGCGGGCGTTCATCGCCCTGGCACTGGGTGTGCCCGCGGTGTCGCTGGCGGGCCTGCTGCTCCTCGCGCGCAACCCGCTGGGGCGGGGCTCGTTCACGCCTCGCGAGCAGCCGCTCCTGTTCGACCACCGCCACCACGTAGGCGACGAGGGCATCCCCTGTGGCTACTGCCATGAGGGCGCGTGGCGCTCGCCGGTGGCGGGAGTGCCGCCCACGCAGCGCTGCCTGGGGTGCCATGCGCAGGTGTGGAACGAGAGCGCCCGCCTGGAGCCGGTGCGCGCCAGCGGCTTCGACGGTGCACCGCTTCCGTGGAACCGGGTGCACGCGCTTCCGGACTACGTCTGGTTCAGCCATCAAATCCACGTGAACAAGGGCGTGGGCTGCGTCACCTGCCACGGCCGCGTGGACACCATGCCGGCGGTGCAGCAGGTGGCGCCGCTCACCATGGGCTGGTGTCTGGATTGTCACCGCGACCCGACGCCGTGGCTGCGCCCCGTGTCCGAGGTCGCGAACCTCACGTGGCGTCCTCCCGGAGACCCGAGGGAGACGGGCCGCGCGGTGCAGGCCGCGCTCGGTGTGTCCCCTCGCACGGATTGCAACACATGCCACTTCTGACCGACCCCGCACGGACGGATGAACGCGACACGCCCGGTGCTGACGGGACGGAGCCGGTGCGCGCGTGGAGGAGCCTGGAGGAGTGGCACGCGGGAGGGCCCGGCCACGAGGCCGTGTCGCGCGAGCATCCCCCGGGGGCAATGTCTCCACCCGAGGGCGTGGCCCGGCGCACCTTCCTGCAAGTCGCGGCGGCGTCGCTGGCGGCCGCGGGCTTCAGCGGGTGCTTCCGTCAGCCGCCGGAGAAGATCCTCCCGTATTCGACGCCGCCGGAGGGGCTGACTCCGGGTGTGCCGCTGCACTTCGCCACGGGGCTGGAGTGGAACGGGCGCACGGTGGGGCTGGTGGTGCAGAGCCACGAGGGGCGGCCCACGAAGGTGGAAGGCAACCCGCTGCACCCAGCGAGCCTGGGGGCGGCGGGAGTCTTCGAACAGGCGGCGCTGCTGGGGCTCTACGACGCCGCGAGAGCGAAGACCGCGCGACTGCAAGGCGTGGAGTCCGCGTGGGGCACCGTGAGGGATGCGCTGCGGAAGCAGGCCGAGCGCGACGACCAGGGCGCGGGGCTGCGCTTCCTGGTGGAGCCCACGAGCAGTCCGCTGGTGCAGGCGCTGTACGCGCGCATCCAGCAGCGCTTCCCGTCCGCGCGGATCATCCCCTGTGGCGCGGCCCTGGCGGACGGGCGTCGCGAGGGCACGCGGTTGGCGTACGGCAGGGTGCTGGAGGTGGTGCACGACGTCGGGCGCGCGGTGGTGGTCGCGGTGGACGACGACTTCCTCGCGACCACGCAACCCGGACACCTGCGCGCGGCGCGGGACTTCGTCAACGCGCGCAAGCCGGAGGCGATGAACCGGCTGTGGGTGGCGGAGAGCACGCTGACCGTCACGGGCGGCTTCGCGGACGAACGGCTGCGGATGCGGCCGTCGCAGGGCGTCGCGTTGATGCTCGCGCTGGCGGAGGCGATAGGGGCAGGCCTGGGAGGGAATGCTCTGGCGAATCCCACGCGCGGAGTGACGCCTGCATTGGCCTCGGGGCTCGCGAGCCTGCGTGTTCCACCGACCGCGCTCACGGATGCACAGCGCGCCTGGGTGCGCGGCGCGGCGAGAGACCTGCTCGCGCACCGGGGACAGGGCCGGGTGACGGTGGGCCCGCGCCAGCCGCCGCTGGTGCATGAGCTGGCGTTCGCGATGGACGAGGCGCTGGGCAACACGCCCCGGCTGCTCGAACCCGTGGCGCTCCCGGACGGAGACCCGGAGGCGCTGACCTCGCTCACGGGGGAGATGTTCGATAAGCGGGTGGACACGCTGATCATCACTGCGTGGAACCCGGCCTGGACGGCGGTGGTGGACTCGGGCTTCACGCAATACCTGGAGCGCGTCCCCTTCCGGCTGTACCACGGCCTCCACGAGGACGAGACGGCGGCGCGCTGCCCCACCTTCGTCCCCGCGACGCATCCCTTCGAGTCCTGGCGCGACGGCCGCGCACCCGACGGCACCGCGTCCGTGCTGCAACCCCTCATCGCGCCCCTGTTCCCAGGAGCGGTCTCCGAGGTGGAGCTCCTGTCCGTCTTCGCGGGCCTGGAGTCGCGGAGCCCTTACGAACTGCTCAAGTCCCTGTGGCGTGAACGCTCGGGCTCACCGCCGGACTTCGAGGCGCGCTGGGAGACGTGGCTCGCGGACGGCGTCATCCCGGAGACCCAGGCACCGCCCGCTCGAGCCGTGCTGGAAGAGGCCGCGGTGGTGAGGGACGCGCGGGAGGTCGCGGGGTTGGAGCCCTCCCGGCTCATCGGGGGTGCGTTGGACCCCCGAGCAGAGGCCCGCGCGAGCTACCTGTGGGAAGCGCCCAAGGGATTGGAGCTGTCCCTGGTGCTGGACTCGCGGCTGTACGACGGCCGCTTCGCGGGCAACGCGTGGCTCCAGGAGCTGCCTGATCCGGTGACGAAGCTCACCTGGGACAACGCGGCGTTGCTCTCCCCGGCCACCGCGCGGGCACTGTCGCTGGAGAAGGGAGACGTGGCGCGCATCGAGGTGCTGGGCCAGGCGCTGGAGGTGCCCGTGCTGGTGCTGCCCGGTCAGCCGGACGACACGGTGACACTGGCGCTGGGCCACGGCCGGGAGCGTGTGGGGCCGGTAGGCCAGGGCGTGGGCGTCAACGCGTACGCGCTGCGGTTCCAGAACCTGCCATGGGGTGGCGGCACTCCGAGCATCACGCGCACGGGCCGCCATCACGCGTTGGCGCTCACGCAGGAACACTGGAGCATGGAGGGCCGCCAGCTGGCGCTCCAGCTCACGCAGGCGTCCTTCCGCGCGAAGCCCCAGGCGCTCCACTCCCTCCAGGAGGACGGCGAGCGGCTCTATCCGCCGGGGCCTACGGCGCTCACGAGCGGTGGCCACCAGTGGGCCATGGCCATCGACCTGCACCGGTGCACGGGGTGCAGCGCGTGCATGGTTGCCTGCCAGGCGGAGAACAACGTGCCGGTGGTGGGGCGCGAGGGCGTGCTCAAGAGCCGGGAGATGCACTGGCTGCGCATCGACCGGTACTTCCTGGGCGACCCTGACAACCCGGGCTTCATCACCCAGCCCGTGGCGTGCGTGCACTGCGAGGCCGCGCCCTGCGAATACGTGTGCCCGGTGAACGCCACCGTCCACTCGGACGAGGGCCTCAACCAGATGGTCTACAACCGCTGCATCGGCACGCGGTACTGCTCCAACAACTGCCCCTACAAGGTCCGCCGCTTCAATTATCTGGAGTACCAGCAGCGCGAGCCCCTCACGCGCCTGCGCCAGAACCCGGACGTGACGGTGCGCTCGCGCGGGGTGATGGAGAAGTGCACGTACTGCGTGCAGCGCATCGAACGGGCGCGGACCGTCGCTCGCTCGGCGCACCGGGACGTGCGTGAAGGCGAGGTCCGCACCGCGTGCCAGCAGGCCTGTCCCACGGAGGCCATCACCTTCGGGGACCTGCGCGCACCGGAGTCGCGCGTGCGCCGCGAGCACGAAGACCCGAGGCACTACAAGTTGCTCAACACGTTGGGCACCCGGCCGCGCACGGTGCACCTGGTGCGCCTGAAGAACCCGGCGCCGAAGGGAGGCGCATGAGCACGGCCGACCCGCAGGTGCCCGCGCCCGGAGACCCGCTCACCGAACACCCCATCCTGGAGGGGCGCCACTCCGACCGCGCCTACAGCGAGTCGTTGCTGGCCTTCGTGCACCGCCCCGCGGGCCGCACCTGGTGGGCGCTGATGGGGCTGGGGCTGGCCGGGACCGCGGTGCTGGCGGTGGCGGTGGGCGTCACGCTCTTCGTGGGCGTGGGGACGTGGGGCAACAACATCCCGGTGGCGTGGGCGTTCGGCATCACGAACTTCGTGTGGTGGATTGGTATCGGCCACGCGGGGACGTTGATCAGCGCCATCCTGCTGCTGTTCCAGGAGAAGTGGCGAGGGTCCATCAACCGCTTCGCGGAGGCGATGACGCTCTTCGCGGTGACGTGCGCGGGGCTCTTCCCGTTGCTGCACCTGGGGCGGCCGTGGAAGTTCTACTGGCTGGTGCCCTATCCGAGCAGCCTGCGCGCATGGCCGCAGTTCCGCTCGCCGCTGACGTGGGACATCGCGGCGGTGGGCACGTACCTGACGGTGTCGCTGCTGTTCTGGTTCGTGGGGCTGATTCCAGACCTGGCCACGGCGCGCGACACGGCGAAGACGCCCCGAGCGCGCTTCTGGTACGGGCTGGCGAGCCTGGGGTGGAGGGGCTCGGCGAGGCACTGGCGGCAGTGGCGCACGGGCTATCTGCTGCTGGCGGGGCTGGCCACGCCGCTGGTGGTGAGCGTGCACACCATCGTGTCCTTCGACTTCGCGGTGTCGCAGCTGCCGGGCTGGCATACGACGGTGTTCCCGCCGTACTTCGTCGCGGGCGCGGTGTTCAGCGGCTTCGCGCTGGTGCTCACGCTGTTGATTCCGGCGCGCAAGGCGCTGGGCATCGAGCACGTGGTGACGCCGCTGCACCTGGACAACATGGCGAAGGTGCTGATGGCCACGGGGTGGATGGTGGCCTACGGCTACATCCAGGAGCACTTCTTCGCCTGGTTCAGCGGGAACCCGTTCGAGATGCACGCCACGGAGGCGGAGTTCTTCGGACCGTACGCGCCGCTGTTCTGGATGCAGATCTTCTGCAACGTGCTGGTGCCGCAGCTGTTCTGGTTCTCCCGGCTGCGCACGAACGTGGTGGTGCTGTGGGTGGCGGCGCTGCTCATCAACGTGGGGATGTGGACGGAGCGCTTCCTCATCGTGGTGGCGTCGTTGAGCATGGATTTCCTGCCGTCGTCCTGGGCGGCGTACCGGCCCACGTGGGTGGACTGGAGCCTGCTGGGCGGCACGGTGGCGTTCTTCGGCACGGCGTTCCTGCTGTTCCTGAAGTTCGTGCCGGCCGTGTCGGTGAGCGAGATGAAGGAGCTCCAGCGCGAGGTGGACGCGTCGCTTCAATTCCGGCGTGAGCAGGGCACTCGGCCAGGTGGTGCGCCATGAGCCGCCAATGGGTGCTGGGAGAGTTCGCGTCCAGCGAAGCCCTGGTGGCCGCGCTGAAGGACCTGCGCGCGAGGGGCTTCGCGCAGCTGGACGCGCACACGCCGTTCCCGGTGGAGGAGACGTTCGAGGCGCTGGGGCTGAGGCGCTCGTGGTTGCCGTTGCTGACCTTGGGGGCGGGACTGGGAGGGGCGGCGTTCGCGTACGTCACGCAGTGGTTCACGAACGCGGTGGACTATCCGTTGAACGTGGGCGGCCGGCCGCTGCACAGCGTGCCCACGAACCTGCCCATCACGTTCGAGCTGGCGGTGCTGAGCGCGGCGCTGACGGTGTTCGGCGCGCTGATGTTGCTCTTCGGCTTCCCGCACGTGACGCACCCGGTGTTCGACGTGGAGTCCTTCCGCAGCGCGTCCGTGGACGGCTTCTGGGCGAGCGTGTCGGTGGACGGGGAGGACGCGCCGAAGGTGGAGGCGGCGCTGCGCGAGCTGGGAGCGCGGCAGGTGTCGGTGGTGGTGGAGGGAGCGCGATGAAGCGCTGGACGCTCATGGCGCTGCTGGGCGGGATGGCCGCGTGCGACGACACGGATCCGATGGCGTCACAGCCGCGAGCAGAGGCGTTCGGAGCAAGCGAGTTCTTCGACGACGGTCGAGCCATGCGCCCCCTGGTGCCGGGGACGGTGGCGCAGGAGTGGCGCACGCGGGGGGACACGCAGGGGCTCACGGCGGAAGGGACCTGGCTTCAGGCCGTGCCGGTGCCGTTGACCCGGCAGCTGCTGGAGGAGGGGCGCACGGCCTATGAGACCTGGTGCGCGGTGTGCCACGGGCTGACGGGAGACGGGGACGCCATCGTGGCCAGGAAGATGCCGCAGCGCCGGCCGCCCGGGCTGTTCGTGCCGCACGACCACGCGAGCCAGGTGGTCTACGGCGTCGTGGAGGGTGAAGCCCCGTACACGGGAACGCAGGCCGTGACCGCGAGGGTGGGGCCGGATGCGTTCCCGCTGCCCCAGCGAGTGGACGGGTGGGGCGCCGTGAGGGACACGGCCGATGCGGGGCGGCCCGGCGTTCCGGACGCGGGACGCGTGAAGGTGAGTGACGCGGACGCGGCGCGGGCCCGGCAGGTGGCGCTCGTGGGGCCACGAGGCCTCGCGATGGAAGGACGGCTCAACGAGCCCTCCACGACGGGAGACCTGCCGCACCCGCTGGGCTTCTACTTCGCGGTCATCTCCCAGGGCTTCGGCGTGATGCCCGCATACGGACCGCAGCTCACACCGCATGAACGCTGGGCCGTGGTCGCGTACCTGCGAGCCCTGGGCCGCAGTCAGCGTGCATCGCTCACCGTCGCACCGCCCGAAGTGCAGGCACGGCTGCGCCAGGAGGTCGGAGCACCATGACACCTCCCGTGCTCCCACGCTTCGAGGGCGGACAACGCGCGCTGGGCATCAGCGCGGCGCTCGGCGTCGTAGGGCTTGCCGCCACTGCCGTCGGCGCCTTCCTCGACGTGCGTCAGGCACTGGCGGGCTATCTCTTCGGCTTCTCCTACTGGCTGAGCTTGTGTCTGGGCGCGCTGCTGTTGCTCGCCGCCTTCCACGCGTCGAAGGCGCGCTGGCCCGTGGTGCTGCGTCGCGCGCTGGAGGTCACGTCCGCCACCGCGCCACTGTTCCTCGTGCTGTTCGTGCCCCTCGCGCTGGGAATGCGGCACCTGTATCCGTGGGTCGCGCCGTCCGCGGACCTGGGCGAGCACACGCTGCACGTGCTCGAACACCGGCGGCTCTACAACAACGTGCCCTTCTTCCTGGTGCGCGCGGCGCTGTACTTCGTCACCTGGGGACTCGTGGGCCACCTGCTGCACCGCTGGTCCGTGCGCCAGGACGCAACGGGCGACGTGCGCTGGACGCTGTGGCAGCGGCGGCTGGGCGGGGGCTCGCTGCCCGCGCTGGGCCTCACGTTCTCCTTCATGACGCTGGACTGGATGATGTCGCTGGAGGCGACGTGGCAGTCCACCGTCTACGCCGTCCACGTCTTCTCCGGTGCGTTCGTGGGCGCGCTGGCCTTGATGATCATCGCGGGCGCGGCCACGCGCGGCACACAGCACTTCGGCAGCTTGATGTCCCCGGGCCACTACCACCGGCTGGGCACGCTGATGTTCGCCTTCGTCTGCTTCTGGGCCTACATCGCCTATTCGCAGTTCATGCTCATGTGGGTCGCCGCCCTGCCTGAGGAGGTGAGCTGGTACCGCGTCCGCCTGGAGGGCGGCTGGGGCGTGCTGTCGCTCGGGCTGGTGCTGGGTCACTTCGTCATCCCCTTCGCGCTGCTCTTGTCGCGCGAGCTCAAGACGCGTCCGCGAGTGCTGGGCGCAGTGGCGCTGTGGCTGCTCGCGATGCACGCCGTGGACGTGGCGTGGCTGCTGTTCCCTTCGCTCTCGCCGGAGCGCGTCTTCGTTCCCTGGACGGCGCTCACCGCGTGGCTGGGCGTGGGCGGGCTGTCCGTGGCGGCGGCGCTCTGGCTGTCGCGTGGCACCTATCCCGTGCCCGTGGCGGATCCGTATCTCGTCCATTCGCTCCAGGTGCGCCCGCCATGAGCGAAGCCCGTCCACCCCCTCCGGAGCTGGAGCGGCTGCCCACCGCGTGGTTGCTGCGCGTCGGAGCCGTGGCGCTGGCGCTGCTCGCGGCGGCCAGCGTCGCGGCGTGGGCCTTGTGGATCCTCTGGCGTCCCGAATCCGAGCGCCCCCTCCCCATGCCGCCGAGCACCCTTCAGGTGGGCATGCTCGACCAGGCCCCCTTCTCGCTGGACCGGCGCGCGGACGCGCTGAAGGCACGGCAGCGCGAGCGGCTGGATGGCTACGGCTGGGTGGACGTGGACGCGGGCGTCATCCACCAGCCCATCGACGCGGCCATGCGGCAGCTGATCTCCGAAGGTGAAGGGGGCGCGCGATGAACGAGCTGCTGCGCCGCCTCTTCTTCCTCCCGGAGCAGGGCTCCACCTTCGCCGTGAAGGTGGACCATCTGCACTACATCCTGCTGCTCACCACGATGGCGGTGGGGATGGGCATTGGCGCCGTCGGCCTCTTCTTCCTCGTGCGCTACCGCCGGCGAACGGCGTCGGACCCCACGCCTCGAGTGGTGGCGCCCACGTGGCTGGAGGCGCTGTTCATCGGCGTGCCGCTGTCGCTGTTCCTGCTCTGGTTCGTCCTGGGCTTCAAACAGTTCGTCTGGGTGATGAGCCCGCCCCAGGACGCGCTGGACGTGTACGTCACCGGCAAGCAGTGGATGTGGAAGTTCACCTATCCCGGGGGCCCCAGCGCCATCGACACGCTGGTGGTGCCCGCGGGCCGGCCCGTGCGGCTGCTGCTCACCTCGCGGGACGTCATCCATTCCTTCTACGTGCCGGACTTCCGCATGAAGCGGGACGCGATACCCGGCCGCTACACCGACCTCTGGTTCGAAGCCCCGAAGCCCGGCCGCCATCAGGTGCTGTGCGCGGAGTACTGCGGGCTGGACCATTCGCAGATGCGCGGCGAGGTGGTGGTGCTGCCACCCGCGGACTTCGAAGCCTGGCGAGACGCGCAGCGCCGCAACCTCCCCGTGGCCGCGCTGCCCGGCGCCAACACCGCCGAGCCCATGGCCGTCCGAGGCGAGCGCATCGCCGCGGCGCAGGGCTGCCTGCAATGCCACACGGTGACGGGCGCGCCGCACATCGGCCCCACGTGGCTGGGGCTGTACGGCAGGCAGGAGCCGCTGGAGGGCGGCGGCGCGGTGCTCGCGGACGAGGCATACCTCACCGAGTCCATGATGGATCCGCTGGCGAAGGTGGTGGCTGGCTACGCGCCCGTGATGCCGGGCTACCACAGCCGGTTGAGCGCGGAGGACACCGGCGCGCTCGTGGAGTTCATCAAGTCCCTGCGTCCCCTGCGCCCGGGAGTCACCGCGGCCGAGGAGCCTGTCTATGTCCCCACCGGCCGCTGAGTCCTACCTGACGGACGGGCGCACCGTGTGGTCGTGGCTCACGACGCACGACCACAAGCGCATCGGGGTGATGTTCCTGGGGCTGACGCTCTTCTTCTTCCTCGTGGGCGGCCTGTTCGCGCTGGCGCTGCGCATCGAGCTGCTCACGCCCGGCCGCACCATCATGGGGCACCTGGCGTACAACCGGATGTTCACGCTCCACGGCGTCACCATGGTGTGGCTGTTCATGATTCCGGCCATCCCATCCGCCTTCGGCAACTTCCTGGTGCCGCTGATGATTGGCGCCAGGGACGTGGCCTTCCCCCGGCTCAACCTGGCGTCCGTGTACCTCTACGTGCTGGGAGCCAGCATCGCGCTGTGGGGCATGTTCGAGGGCGGCGCGGACACGGGCTGGACCTTCTACACGCCCTACAGCACGACCACGGGCACGGCGGTGCTGCCGGTGCTGGTGGGCGTGTTCATCATCGGGTTCTCCACCATCCTCACCGGGCTCAACTTCATCGCCACGGTGCACACGCTGCGCGCGCCGGGCCTGACGTGGATGAAGCTTCCGCTGTTTGTCTGGGCCATCTACGGCACGTCCATCATCCAGGTGCTGGCGACGCCGGTGCTGGGCATGGTGCTGCTGCTGGTGGCGCTGGAGCGGGTGGTGGGCGCGGGCATCTTCGACCCCGCGCGAGGAGGCGACCCACTCCTCTTCCAGCACCTGTTCTGGTTCTACAGCCACCCGGCCGTCTACATCATGGTGTTGCCGTCGATGGGCGTCATCAGCGAGGCGGTGTGTGCCTTCAGCCGCAAGAACGCCTTCAGCTACCGGATGATTGTGTATTCCACGCTGGGCATCGCGTTCGTGGGGTTCTTCACCTGGGGCCACCACATGTTCGCATCCGGCCAGTCCACGTTCGGGTCCGGCGCGTTCGGCGCGATGTCGATGCTGGTGGCCATCTTCACGGCGATCAAAATCTTCTCCTGGCTGGGCACGCTCTACCGGGGCTCCATCGCCATCGAGTCGCCGCTCATCTACACGCTGGGGTTCATGTTCTTCCTCTTCTTCGGGGGGATGATTGGCGTGGCGTACGCGACCACGTCGTTGAACCTGCACTGGCACGACACGTACTCGGTGGTGGCGCACTTCCACTTCATCATGGTGGGGGCGACGGTGATGGCGTTCCTGGCGGCGCTGCACTACTGGTTCCCGAAGATGTTTGGGAGATGCTTCCCCGCGAAGCTGGCCAACGGCGCGGCGGTGTTGATCATCTTCGGCTTCATCGCCACGTTCGTGCCGCAGTTCCTGCTGGGGAACCTGGGGATGCCCCGGAGGTACGCGGACTATCCGCCGCACTTCCAGTCACTGCACGTGGCGTCCACGGCGGGAGCGTCACTGCTGGCGTTCGGGTTCCTGGCCATCGCGGGCTACCTGGCGTGGAGCCTGCGGCATGGCGCCGTCGCGGGAGCCAACCCCTGGGGCAGCGACGGCTTCGAGTGGCGGTCCGCGTCCCCGCCCCCCACGCACAACTTCTCCACACCGCCCGAGTACCCCACCGGTCCGCACGAGTACGCGAGCGAGGAGGTGCAGCATGCCGCCTGAGGCCGTGACGGAGCACTGGGGCTCCGAGGGGGCGCGCCGGCAGGCGGCGTACCTGGGCATGTGGGTCTTCATCGCGACGGAGGTGTTGCTGTTCGCGGGGTTGTTCACGGCCTATGGCGTGTATCGCTCGGTGTACCCGGAGGTGTTCCGAGCGGCGCAGCTCACGATGGACGTGGGGTTGGGCACGCTGAACACGTTCCTGCTGGTGACGAGCAGCATCGTGGTGGCGCTCGCGGTGCACGCGGTGCGGGAGGACAGGCCGGGGTTGGGCGGCGCGTTGCTGCTGGCGGCGGCGCTCCTGGGCGTCGTGTTCCTGGGGGTGAAGGGCGTGGAGTACGCGCACCACGTGAGGGAGGGCGGGCTGCCAGGGGACGCGTACCGGTTCACGGAGGTGCCGCGCGTGGGCGCGAGCCTCTTCTTCACGCTGTACTACCTGCTGACGGGCTTCCACGCGCTGCACGTGACCGTGGGCGTGAGCGTGCTGACGGTGCTGGGCGTGCGGTCCGCGTCGGGGACGTTCGGCTCGGCGTACGCGACGCCGGTGGAGCTGGGCGGCATGTACTGGCACCTGGTGGATGTCATCTGGTTGTTCGTCTATCCCATCCTGTACCTGTCCTGAGGAGCGGGCCCGTGACCGAGGACGCGGTGGAGAAGCCGGGGCGTCAGCTGAGCGTGGCCGGCGTGCTGGTCGTGGGCGGGGTGCTGCTCGCGTTGACGGCGCTGACGTACGGGCTGCACAAGTTGCCGCACGGCACGTGGTCGCTGCCGGTGGCACTGCTCATCGCGGGGGCGAAGGGGCTGCTGATCGCCCTGTTCTACATGCACCTGCGAGAGCAGCGAACGAGCAACGGGCTGGTGCTGCTCACGTCCGTGGTGTTCGTGGCGGTGCTGCTGGCCGTGTGCGTGCTGGAGACGCGCACGCGCTTCCGTCCCACGATTCCTCCAGGTCCGTTCCCGGTGGAGGCCCTGCCAGGAGCGATGGAGGACCCGAGGAGCGCGAGGCCGCCGGAGCCCGCGGGTCCTCGGGAGCCGTGAGCGTCAGGGTGGGGAGGTCCTCAGGGCGTGGAGTTGACGCCGCAGCCGGTCCACGCGGGTGAGGACATCCCGGAGCGCAGGCACTGTGCCGAGCGCCGCGCCGAACGCGATGTGCAGGAGGAACAGCAGCGCGGAGGAGGCTTCGCGCGCGAGGGGTGGCGAAGCGAAGGGAATCATCAGCCGGGTCATCACGGCCCACAGGCCCAGGCTGTAGAGCATTCCCAGACAGAGCGCCGCGACGGCGGTGCCCCGGCGTGGCAGCAGGAGCGCGAAGCCCGTGGCCAGTCCACCCGCCACGGCGAAGTGGATGAACAGCCCGAGCAGCACCGCGCCGGCTCCCTGGGCCGCGCCACCGCGGAAGAACAGCCCCGCCACGAGGAGCGCAGGCCTCCAGGGCTCGCCTTGCAGCACGGCCGCGAACGCGCAGGCGAGCACCGTCATCGCGAAGGCGCCCACCGTTCCCGCCAGCGCACCGGGGAGCACGGCATCGCGCACGGGGTTCCACGGCGCCACCGCATGGTCCACCGCCTGGCGCCGTCCGCGCATCCGCATCCCCCACTCCCTTCCTCGTCGAGAGTAGGAACTGCCGCTCGGAGAGAGGACCCGGTTCGGCCGTGGCGGAGACCCCGCCGGGGAAGGGCCTGGCCGCCTGGAGGGCGTGGAGGACACCCCACGTTGGAGCCTGGGTCCGCTTGGAGCCATGGACGGCCCCTGGGGGGAGGCCGTTAGATTTCCAGCTGTGATTGCCTCCGTCCGCTTCGAGCACTACCGGTGCCTGCTTCGCGTGCAGCTCGCCTTGGAGCCACTGACCGTCCTGGTGGGGCCCTCGGCGTCGGGGAAGACCGCCGTGCTGGAGGGGCTCCAACACCAGCTCGCGTACGAGCCCTCGGACTTCTGGCGGCGGGATGAGTCCCGTCCGCTCTCCATCGAATGGACGTACGCGCACGGCGACCGCACGCGCGTGGAGTATCCGTTCAGTGTGATGGACACGCTGCCCGGCCAGGGGCACTCCACGCAGCAGCTGTCGCTGAGCATGGAGGCGCTGCGCGGAGCTGGCTCGTCCGCGAAGGCGACCTGGCTGGAGCGCAAGGGCGGCAACCTCGCGAGCGTCTTCGCGGCGCTGCCCATGTCCACGCGGGACGTCATCTCCCAGGAACTGGCCCGGCGGGTGCCGTCGCTGTCGGAGGTGGACGTGGCGCGCGACCTGGAGGACCGCTCCTTCCGGCTGCGCTTCCGCGACCGCTGGAGTCCGGACGTGTGGTTCGGCCCCGACTACGTGTCGGACGGGGTGCTGTGGCTGCTCGCGTTCCTGGTGCTGCCCTACCAGCGCCCGTTGCCGGAGCTGCTCACGCTGGACGAGCCGGAGCGCGCCCTGCACCCGGGCCTGGTGCGCGAAGTCTTGGAGCTCCTTCGCGCCATGACGCGAGGCGAGTCCACGGGAGGCCAGCCGGTGCAGGTGGTGCTGGCCACGCACTCGCCGGACCTGCTGGAGCACGTGCGTCCGGAAGAGGTGCGCCTCCTGTCACGAGAGCCCACGGACGGCTCCGTGCGTGTGAACCCCGTGCCCGCCACCGCGCTCCACTGGCGCCGCGAGTGCCGGGAGCTGCTGGACTCGCTGTAGAGTGCCGGGATGCTCCGCAGCATCCGCCTCCGGAACCTCCTTTCGTTCGGACCTGACTCCGAAGCCTTCCCCCTTCGGGCACTCAACGTCCTGATTGGGCCGAACGCGTCCGGAAAGTCCAACCTCATCGAGGCGCTGGGACTCCTCCGGGCGACTCCTGGCAATCTCCTGGCGCCCATCCGCGAAGGGGGAGGGGTCACGGAGTGGCTGTGGAAAGGCGGAACAGAGCCTGGCCCGCCCACCGCGAAGCTGGAAGTCGTTCTGGACCATCCGGAAGGGGTCATGCCACTGAGCTACCAGTTGGCATTCACGGTGGAGGGGCAGCGACTGAGCTTGGTGGATGAGCTCCTCACGAATGAGCGATCGGACGACAATGATCCGCAGCCCATGCACTTCTATCAGTTCAACGGTGGGGCTCCCGTCCTCACGGTCCGGGCGGATCTGGCGACTCGACCTGGGGCCTCCAAGGGGCGGCAATTCCGGCGCCTGACCAAGGGCTCACTGAGTTCCGAGGCGTCCGTTTTTTCTCAGCGGCGCGACATGGATGTGTACCCAGAACTGACTTTCGCAGGCACCCGGTTCGGGCTCATTTCGCTGCATCGGGAATGGAACCTGGGCCGTTACACGCCCCCACGTCTTCCGCAGCGAACTGACCTTCCGGGAGACTTCCTGCTGGAGGACGCAAGCAACCTGGGGCTCGTGCTCAACGACTTGGAGTTCCGGCCGGGTGTGAAGAAGACGCTGCTGGAGAACCTTCGCCTCCTCTATGCGCGCGTGGAGGACTTCTCGGTCAGGATCTCCGGCGGAACCGTCCAGGTGTACTTCCTCGAGGAGGGCCTGAGCACGCCGATTCCCGCGACCCGCCTGTCCGACGGGACGCTGCGCTACCTCTGCCTGCTCACCCTGCTGTGCCACCCGACGCCGCCGCCACTGATCTGCATCGAGGAGCCAGAGCTAGGGCTGCATCCCGACATCCTGCCGGTCATCGGAAGGCTCCTGCGCGAAGCGAGCACGCGCACGCAGCTCATCGTGACCACCCACTCGGACACGCTGGTCTCCGCGCTCTCCGAGGAACCAGAATCCGTCGTCGTCTGCGAGCAGGAGCAGGGCGGAACGGTGTTGCGGCGCTTGGAGAAGGAAAAGCTGTCGGAGTGGTTGTCGCGGTACAGCCTGGGGGAGGTCTGGCGGATGGGCGAGTTGGGGGGAACCCGATGGTGAAGGAGATCCGGCTCTACATCGAGGGAGGCGGAAATACCAACTACGGCAAGGCGCGACTGAGGGCTGGATTCGGTCAGTTCTTCGAGGAAATCGTCCAGCGCGCGAGGAGGAGAAATGTCCGCTGGCAGCTCATCCTGTGCGGTCCGCGCGATGCCGCTTTTGATGGATTCAGGCACGCACTCAAGGATCACCCTTCCGCCTTCAACATCCTGCTCGTTGATTCAGAAGGCCCGGTGAGCAAGCCGCCCTGGGCCCATCTCGCGACGCGCGACCCATGGCAGCGTCCCGAGAATGCTTCGGACGACTCCTGCCAGCTGATGGTCCAGACCGCCGAGGCATGGCTCATGGCGGACCCCGAAGCGCTCCAGGGTTACTACGGAAAGGGCTTCGCGCTCGGGAGTCTTCCCAAGACGAATAGCGTCGAGGCCATTCCCAAGACCGTCCTCGAAGGCGCCCTGGACAAGGCAACCCAGGGGACGCAGAAGGGCCGGTACCACAAGATCGAGCACTGCTCGGACCTGCTGGGGAAGGTGGACCCCGCGCTCGTGCGCGCCCGTTCCGTGCACTGCGAGCGGCTGTTCACCGTGCTGGACGGGCTGCTGACCTGAGTCCTCGGAACGGAGGGGCTGTGTCCACCAGCGCACGGCCCCGGCTCCGCGAGTGACCTGCGGGTGACGCTCCGCGCGCGGGGCTGACGGTTGTGTGCCTGCATCGGCGGGCCACTCCTAACGTGGGCCTCTTCGCCCATGCCCCTCCTCCTGCCCATCCTCCTGGCCCTGGCGTGCGCGCCGCTCGCCTATGTCGCGGGCCGGTGGCGTCCGGGCGCCGCGGCCTGGATGGGCGCCCTGGGCGCGCTCGCCGCGATGGGGGCGCTGGTCCATGAATGGACAACACAGGCGCCCACGCGCCTCGTGCTTCCCTGGGCCCCCTCCTGGGGCCTGTCGCTGGAGTTCACTCGCGACGGCCTGTCCGGCCTCTATGCCGCGATGGCGCTCGGCATCGGCGCGCTCGTGGTCCTGTACTCGCGCGCGTACATGCCGCACCACCTCCACGAGGAAGGCCGTCCCGCTCGCGACGAGGTGCGCTTCCAGGGACTCCTCCTCGCGTTCATGGCCGCCATGGTGCTGCTCGTCACCGTGGATGACCTGCTGCTGCTCTTCGTGGCGCTGGACCTCACCACCATCATTTCCTACCTGCTCATCGGCTTCGACCGCGAGGACCCCGAGTCGCGCGCCGCCGCGCTCCTGTCGCTCGTGCTCACCGGCGCCACCTCCGTCGTCTTCTTCGCGGGCGCCATGACGCTGGGCCTCCAGTACGGCACCTTCTCCCTGCCGCTCGTCTTCGAGCGCGCGGCGCAGAACCCCGCGTCCACCGGCGCCCTGGTGTGCCTGGCCGTGGGCGCGCTGGGCAAGAGCGCGCAGGTGCCGTTCCATTTCTGGCTGCCTCGCGCCATGGCCGCGCCCACGCCCGTGTCCTCGTACCTGCACTCGGCCGCGATGGTCGCCGCGGGCGTCTTCCTCCTCCAGCGCCTCTATCCCCTGTTCGCCCCCGCCACGGACGTGCGCCACGGCCTGCTCGCCATCGGCTTCCTGTCTCTGGGCATGGGCAGCCTCATGGCCCTGGTGGCGGATCCGTTCAAGCGCGTGCTCGCGTACTCCACCATCGCGCAGTACGGCTACGCCCTGGTGCTGGTGGCGCTGGGCTCGGAAGGCGCGCCGCTCTACGTGGCGGCCCACGCGCCGTGCAAGGCCGCCCTCTTCCTCACCGCGGGCGCCATCACCCAGGTCACCGGGAAGAAGAATCTGTCCGAGGTCGGCGGCCTGCGCCACTCGCTCCCCGTGCTCGCGGGCGCCAGCGCCGTCGCGGCGGCGGGGCTCGCCGCGCTGCCCCTCACCGTGGGCTTCTTCAAGGACGAGGTCTTCTTCCACGCGCTCGCGAAGGAGGGCCCCGCGTTCATGGCGGCCGGGCTCGTGGGCGCGGGCATGACGCTCGCGTACACGCTGCGCCTGTGGTGGGGCCTCTTCGGTGGACCGCGCCAGGACGTGCCCGCCGCACCGCGCCTGCTCGTGGCCCCCGTCGCCGTGCTCGCGGCGGCCATCCTCCTGGGCGGCGTGCTGCCGGGGCTCCTGGTCGCGCCCTCCCGCGCCGCCGCGGAGGCGATGCGTGGCGAGCCCTCCACGCTGGAGCTCGCGTACCACCTGGATGCGCGCGCGGAGAACCTGCTCGCCGTGGGGGCCTGGGTCCTGGGCGTGGCGCTGTTCGCCTCGCGCCGTGCGTGGGCGCCCGCGCTCTCCCGCGTGCTGGAAGGCGCGTCCCACGTAGGCGCCGAGCGAGGCTATCGCCTGCTGCTGCACCAGTTGGACCGGCTGTCCACGTGGCTGCACGAGAAGGAGGTGCGCGACCTGCGCGACCGCGTGGCGTCCGTGCTGGTGCCCGCGGGCCTGCTGGGCCTCGCGGTGCTGGGCGTGACGCCGCTGCGCGACCGCTTCAAGGTGGGCCCGGTGGGGTGGGCGGACATCACGCTGGTGATGGCGCTCGCCTTCGCGTCCGCCGCCGCGCTGGCCACGCTGCGCGCGAAGGGTCACCTGCGGCTGGTGCTGCTCATCTCCTGCGTGGGCTTCAGCCTGGCCATGGTGTTCGCCTTCGCCGCCGCGCCCGACGTGGCCCTCACCTCCGTGCTGGTGGAGACCACCTTCACGCTGCTCTTCGCGGGCCTGTTGGCCCTGCTGCCCCGCGGCCGCCTCGCGCGTGCCCAGCACGAGGCCCAGAACCCCCGCGGACGCGACCGCCTGGCGGCCAGTGTCGCGGGCGCGAGCGCCTTCCTGCTGAGCTGGAGCGCCCTGTCCCATCTCCATGCGGACCGCGTTGGCGCGCGCACGGTGCAGCTGGCGGAAGCCGCGCACTCGCCCAACGTCGTCGCCGCCGTGCTCACGGACTTCCGGGGCCTGGACACGGTGGGGGAGATGACCGTCGTGGTGGCGGCGCTGCTCGGCGTCACCAGCCTCCTGACCCTGAAGGGGAAGAAGCCATGATCTCCTTCGTCCCACCCCTGTCGCGCCTCCTGCTGTGGCCGTCGTTGATCATCGCGCTCTCGTTCTGGCTGAAGGGCGGCGCGTCGGTGGGCGGCGGCTTCCCGGCCGGGGCGCTCGCCGGCCTCGCGGTGCTGCTCCAGTACGTCGTGGCGGGTCGAGACCAGGCCCGGCGCTACGTGGCGGTGCGGTACGCGGCGCCGCTGGCGGGCGTGGGGCTGCTGCTCGTGGTGGGCACGGCGTTCCTGCCCGTGCTCGCGGGCTACACGCCCATGAGCCTCTTCCCCCGACCGGACCAGCCGGAGCTGGGCATAGGAGGCCTCCACCTGCACACCGCGCTCATCTTCGAGGGAGGACTGATGCTCATCGTCTTCGGGCTGGTGGTCACCGTCATCGACCGCTTCGCCCTGCGCACGGGAGCGGAGGAGGAGTCCGGACCATGATCCTCATCGCATCCCTGGTGGTGGGCCTGCTGTTCGCGTGCGGCGTGCGCATGGTGCTGGAGCGCGAGCTGGTGCGCGTGGCGTGCGGCACGGTGCTCATCACCAACTCCAGCGTCCTGCTCATCCTCGCGGGCTCCTTCCCGGAGCGCGGCGAGGCGCTGAGCGTGCAGCAGGGCTGGCCGGTGACGGACCCGGTGCTCCAGTCGCTGGCGCTCACGGCCATCGTCATCGGCTTCGCGGTGTCCGCGCTGCTGCTCACGCTGGTGCACCGCACGCAGCGGGCGCACGGCTCGTTGCGCACGGACCGGTTGGTGGAAGCGGAGCTCAAGCGCGTGCACGCCGTGGAGAGGGAGGAGGACTCCTGATGCCGCTCTGGGGTCCACTGCTCCTGCCGTGGGTGCTGGGCGTGGTGCTGGCGTTCCTGGACGGGCGCCGCGCGTGGGTGGCGTGGCTGGCCATCGCGGGGCTCGCGGGCACGCTCGTGTGCACGGTGTGGCTGTTGCCCCAGGCCTGGAGCGCGCAGGCGCCCCAGTTCGTCACGGGAGACTGGCCCGTGGGCGTGGGCATCCGCCTGCGCGCGGATCAGCTCTCCATCGTGTTCGCGCTGGTGTCCACGTCGGTGCTGCTGGGCACGCTCGTGTACGAGCACGTGGCGGGAGGCATCACGTCACGCAGCTTCCCCGCGCTGGTGGTCTTCATGGGCGCGGGGCTCACGGGGGTGTTCTTCACGTCGGACGCGTTCAACTTCTACGTCTTCTTCGAACTGGCGATGACGTCCGCCTTCGCGCTGGCGTCGTATGGCGAGAAGCCCCGGAACCTGCGCGCCGCGTTCACCTTCGTGGTGGTGAACCTGATGGGGTCCTCGTTGTTCCTCACGGCGGTGGTGATGCTGTACCTGACCACCGGAACGCTGGACATGCTGTCCATCATCGCGTGGGGACAGGCGGGGGAGCCGTTCGCGCTGCTGGTGCCCGGCACGCTGCTCTTGTGCGCGTTCGGCGTGAAGCTGGGCTTCTTCCCATTCCACTTCTGGGCGCCAGCGGTGTACCGGGACGCGGGCCCCACGGTGGCGGCGCTGCTCGCGGGAGCGCTGGCGAACATCGGCAGCTATGGACTGCTGCGCTTCGGCGTGGACGTGCTGCCACAGGTGCTGGCGCAGGCCCGGCCGCTGCTGGAAATCCTGGGCGCGGCGAGCATCCTCTACGGCTCCGTGCTGGCGCTCTCCCGGCGGGACACGCGCGAGGTGCTCGGGTACGCGTCCATCTCGCACGCGGGGCTCATCATCGCCGCGCTGAGCCTGGATGGCCGCGAGGGCCTGTGCGCGGCGGTGGCGCTGGCGCTGGCGGGCTCCGTGGACAAGACGGCGCTGTTCCTGGCGCAGGACCGGGGCGGCGAGCGGGCGCGCAGGGCCTACTCGGTGGCGGCCTTCAGCACGGCGGGAGTGCCGCCCACCGCGGGCTTCTGGTCCAAGGCCTGGCTGCTGCGAGCGGCGCTGGAGCAGGGGCATGCCTGGCTCGCGGGGCTGGTGGTGCTGGCGAGCGCCCTGTCGCTCCTGGCCCTCTTCCGCGCCTACCAGCGCGAGCGGTGGTTGAGGGAGGGCGCGGCCCTGCACCGGGGCACGGGCGCGGTGGTGTACGCGCTGTCCCTCGCGCTCATCGCCGCGGGCCTCTGGCCGGAGCCGCTCTTGCGCGCCGGACGCGACGCCATCCAGGGTCTGGGGACGCTGCCATGAGCCCGCGCACCCTCGTGCACATGCTGTCCCTGGCGCTGCTGTACGCGCTGATGGTGGGCAGCTTCCACCCGGTGGACCTCGCGCTGGGCGCGGTGCTGGCCCTGGGGGTGATGCGCCTGTTCCCCCTGGCGGTCCTGCCCCCGGTCCTGGGTGCTCGCGAGCACTGGCGCCGCACGCTGCACCTGCCCCGCTTCGGCTGGGCCCTGGCCGTGCTGGTGACGCGGAGTTGTTTCCATGTGCTCACGGTCATCTTCGGCCCCGCCGACCGTGCGAATCACGCGGGCGTCGTGGAGGTCCCCATGGGCGAGCGCACCGCGCGCGGCGTGCAGGTGTCCTCGTGGGTCATGTCCCTGTCCCCGGGCACGGTGCTGCTGGAGCTGGACTGGAAGAAGCGCGTGATGCGCATGCACGCGCTGGACGCGTCGGATCCGGACCGGTTGATCCGGCAGCAGGACAACTTCTACCAGCGCTACCAGCGCGCGGTGTTCCCGTAGGGAGGCGGCCTGCGATGCACAAGACCTTCTTCACCCTGGCCATCGTGTGGATGGTGGGCCTGCTGGGAGCGCTGGTGCTGCTGGCCTCACGCCAGCGGTCCTCGGCGGACATGCTCATGTCCGTGGACACCCTGGGCCTGGTCATCTGCGCGGTGTTGGCGCTGTACGGCGCGACACGCGGCGAGGCCGGCTACCTGGACGCGGCCCTGGTGCTGGCCCTGCTCTCCTACGTGCAGACCGTGGCCGGCGCCCGCTTCCTGCACCACGGCCGCACCTTCCACGACGAGGAGGACAGCCGATGATGTCCGCCGGGTTGCAGTGGGTGGCCGACGGCCTGGTGGTGCTGGGCCTGTTCTTCATCACCGCCGCCATCATCGGCATGTACCGGCTGCCCTCGGTGCTCACGCG
This sequence comes from Corallococcus sp. AB030, assembly GCF_003668965.1. Lineage (NCBI taxonomy): Bacteria > Pseudomonadati > Myxococcota > Myxococcia > Myxococcales > Myxococcaceae > Corallococcus > Corallococcus sp. AB030. The sequence continues at coordinate 6,956 of NZ_RAWQ01000079.1, read as the reverse complement.
CGTGCACGCGGCGGGCGCGGTGCCCTTCGGCGGGGCGCTGGTCATCATCGGCGCCACGCTGGCGACGGCGGACGGCTGGCTCCTCCTGCGAGGGCTGCTCGTCGCCGCGTTCCTGATGCTCACCATCCCCAGCTCCGCCCACGCCATCGCCTGGCTGGCGGAGAAGCGCCCGGAGCTCGCCCACGACAAGGGCCGGCGGCACCGGCACGAACCGGAAGGCCACGAGCGGAAGTAGCCGCCCGCACGCAGGCCCGCTCCCAGAAGGGCGGGACGGGCACCGGGATGCCCCCGGGCTCCAGGGCACACCGCGGTCACTAGCTTGATACGCGAGGGACCTCCCCCTGCCCAGGAGCCTCGCGCATGAGCGCCACCGTCAGCGACTACCTCGTCTATCGCCTCATCCAGTGGGGCGTGCGCCGCGTCTACGGCTACCCGGGCGACGGCATCAACGGCGTGATGGGCGCGCTGAGGCGCAACTCCGAAATGCAGTTCGTGCAGGTCCGCCACGAGGAGATGGCCGCCTTCGCCGCCTGCGCGCACGCGAAGTTCACCGGCGAGGTGGGCGTGTGCATGGCCACCTCCGGCCCGGGCGCCGTCCACCTGCTCAACGGCCTCTACGACGCGAAGCTGGACCACCAGCCCGTGGTGGCCATTGTCGGCCAGCAGGCGCGCACGGCCCTGGGCGGGCACTACCAGCAGGAGGTGGACCTCACCTCTCTCTTCAAGGACGTGGCCAGCGAGTACGTCACCATGGTGACCGCGCCCTCCGCCATCCGCCACGCGCTGGACCGGGCCGTGAGAATCGCCCGGTGCGAGCGCACCGTGACGTGTCTGGTGTTGCCCAACGACTTGCAGGAGCTGCCCTACGAACCACCCGCGCGCAAGCACGGCACCGTGCACTCCAGCGTGGGCTACGCGTCCCCGCGAGTGATTCCCCAGGACGCGGACCTGCGCCGCGCCGCGGACGTCCTCAACGCGGGCAAGAAGGTGGCGATGCTGGTGGGCGCGGGCGCCATGAACGCGGCGGACGAGGTGCTGGAGGTCGCGGACCGGCTGGGCGCGGGAGTGGCCAAGGCGCTGCTGGGCAAGACGGTGCTGCCGGACGCGCTGCCCTTCGTGACGGGCTCCATCGGCCTGCTGGGCACGAAGCCCAGCTGGGACCTGATGCAGGACTGCGACACGCTGCTGATGGTGGGGACGAGCTTCCCCTACTCGGAGTTCCTTCCGCCGGAGGGCCAGGCGCGCGGCGTTCAAGTCGACCTGGACGGCCGGATGCTCTCCATCCGCTACCCCATGGAGGTGGGGCTCGTTGGCGACGCGAAGGAGACGCTGCGCGCGCTGCTGCCCCTGCTGAAGCGCAAGGAGGACCGGAGCTGGCGCGAGGGCGTGGAGAAGGGCGTGGCGCGCTGGTGGAAGGTGCTGGAGGCGCGCGCCATGAACGACGCGAACCCCCTCAACCCGCAGCGAGTGTTCTGGGAGCTGTCCCCGAAGCTGCCCACGGACGTCATCCTCACGGCGGACTCCGGCAGCTCCACGAACTGGTTCGCGCGCGACCTGAAGGTGCGGCAGGGGATGATGGCGTCCCTGTCCGGCAACCTGGCCACCATGGGCTGCGGCGTGCCGTACGCCCTGGGCGCGAAGTTCGCGTTCCCGCACCGCCCGGTGCTCGCGGTGGTGGGCGACGGCGCCATGCAGATGAATGGCAACGCGGAGCTCATCACCGTGGCGAAGTACTGGAAGGAGTGGAAGGACCCGCGCCTCATCGTCCTGGTGCTCAACAACCGAGACCTGGGCCAGGTGACCTGGGAGCAGCGGGCGATGGCCGGCGACCCGAAGTACGCCGCGTCGCAGGAGCTGCCGGACTTCCCCTACGCGAAATACGCCGAGTCCCTGGGCCTCAAGGGAATCCGCGTGGACCGGCCGGACCGGCTCGCGGCCGCATGGGATGAAGCGCTGGCCGCGGACCGGCCCGTCGTCTTCGAGGCCTGGGTGGACCCGGACGTGCCGCCCCTGCCGCCGCACATCACCGTGGAGCAGGCGAAGATGTTCGCCTCCGCCGTCGTGAAGGGCGACCCGGACGCGGGCGGCTTCCTCAAGCAGTCCCTGAAGGACATGGTGGAGAACCTCCTCCCCCACAAGGGCAACAAGCCCTGAGGTGGGGCAGGGGTCCTCAGGCGTCCTGCTTGAGGGCCTCGGCAGGGGAGACACGCGTGGCGGCGACCGCGGGAATCCAGCTGGCCGCCAGCGCGGTGAGGAAGAGCAGCGCGGGCGCTCCCACGAAGATGAGCGGGTCGTGGGGCGTGATGCCATACAGCATCGCGGAGAGCGCGCGGGCCAGCAGCCCCGCGCCCAGCAGCCCCACGGCGAGGCCCAGGCCGGTGAGCCGCAATCCCTGGGTCACGACCAGCCGGAGCAGTCCCCGAGGCGTCGCGCCCAGAGCGCTCCGGATGCCCAGCTCCCGCGTCCGCTGCGTCACCCAGAAGGCCAGCAAGCCATACAACCCCACCGAGGCCAGGACCGCGCCCAGCAGCGCGAACGCCGCCAGCAGTCCGCCAAGCACCCGCACCCGGGCGGAGCCGGCCTCCACCACGCGGTCCAGCGGGCGGACGTTGAGCAGCCGCAGGTTTGGATCCGCCGCGCGGACCTCCTCCTGTAGCAGCGCCAGCAATTGGGTCGCTGGCAGCGAGGACTTCACCGCCAGGTTCAGGCTCTTGCGCATGTCCTGGCCCAGCGGGACGTAGAGGTCCCCGGACGGCGCCACCGAGATGCGCTCCATGGGCACGTCCCCGACGACGCCAATGACTTCCCGGGGCGCCGCGTCCCTGTCCAACTGGAGCCGGACACCCACCGGCTCCCGGCCCGGGAGGTACCGGCGCGCGAAGGCCTCGCTGACGACCACCACGGGGGGATGATCCGCTGTGTCGCCAGCGTCCATGAGGCGGCCCTGCTTCAACGCGATGCCCATCGCGCGGAACGCGCCCGCGCTGGCCGGAACGTAACCGGCTCGGGGAGGCATCCCGGATGGCGGGGGCATCCCCACGATGTGGAAGCCCGCCGTCTCGCGCCAGACTTCACCCGAGAAGGGGAGCGCCGCGGTGAGCCCGGCCGAGTCCACGCCGGGGAGCGCCTCCATCCGCGCGATGAGCGCCTGGGCCAGGGCCGAGGCCCGGGCCTCATCGGGGAACTGCTCCAGCGGGAAGAACACCTCCGCGACCGTGACGTGCTCGGGCTCGAAGCCCAGCGGCACGGCCTGGAGCTTCCACAGCGTGCGCAGCATGAGCCCCGCGCCCACCAGCGGCACCAGCGCCAGGGACAGCTGTGCGACGACCAGCGCCGAGCGCGCCCAGCCCAGGGACGTCGCGCCGCGCCCTCCGCGCGCCATAGGCGCGAGCACGGCCCGGGCCTCTCCGCGCGAGGCGTGGAGCGAGGGCAGTACCCCCACCAGCACCGCCGTCGCCAGCGACACGGCCGCGACGATGGCGAGCAAGGAGGGCTCGAGCCCCGGGCCGGACACGAACCAGCCTGGAATGAAGAGGGTGAGCAGTCCCCGCCCCCAGAGCGCGAGCAGCAACCCGCCCACGCCACCGAACGCGGCCCGGACCGCGCTCTCCACGAAAACCTGCCGGACCAGCTGCCACCGGGTCGCTCCCAGCGCGAGCCGCACCGACAGTTCGTGCATCCGCGCGCTGCCCCGCGCGAGCAGCAGGTTGGTGAGGTTCGAGCACCCCAACAGCAACAGCAGCACCGCCGCCCCGGCCGCGATCTGGAGCTGCGAAAGGGACTGTTCGACGAAGTACGCGTGGAGGGGCTCCACGTGCACCCCCACCCGTGGCTCGCCCGGGACGTCCGCCGCGGCGAGCGTGAGCGGAAGCAATTCCCCCCGGGCCTGCTCCAGGGAGACGCCCGGACGCATCCGGCCCACGACGCGCAGCGTATTGCCGCCGTCCTTGAGCACATCCAGCGCCAGGGGCTTCCACGCCTCCACCTCCGGCTCGAAGCGGAAGTCCTCCGGCAGCACGCCCACGATGACGTGCGACGTGTCGTCCAGCAGGACGCTCCGGCCCAGGACGGCGGGGTCCGCCCCATACAGCCGCTGCCACAGCGCATGGGTCAGCACCAGCTCGCGGTCGCGGCCCGGAACTTCTCCTTCCATCCCCCAGAGCCGCCCCAGGGCGGGCTGGACGCCCAGCAGGGGCATCAGCCCCGCGGAGGCGCGTCCCACGGTCAGCCGCGCCTCCAGCCCCGCTCCGCCCAGCAGCTGCTTCGCCACCCGCACGCCCTCGATGCCGGAGAAGCTCCGGGCACCCTCGCGCCACGCGGTCTACACCGGAAGGCTCACGCGGGTGCGGTCCTTGTGCGGCCCGGCCCCCGCGCCCGGCGTCGTCGCCTGGAAGAGGCGGACCAGCTGCTCCGACTCCGGATACGGCAGGGGTTGCCAGAGCACCGGGTACACGACACTGAAGACCGCCGTGGTCGCACCAATGGTGAGCGCGAGCGTCAACACGACGACCGCGGTGAAGAGCTTCTCCCGGGCCATCGAGCGCAACGTGCGCCGGACTTCGTGCAAGAGCATGGACCTGTCAGGGGTGGGGGACGAGGACGCGCGTGTAGCAACGAGGATGCCACGCACGGCCTTCCTCCGCCGGACGGAGCACGCCGCCCCGGGGCCTGACCGGAACTGGGAACGACCGTCCCACTTCCGTGAAACGGCCTACTTCGTGAGCCAGCGCATCGTCGCCTCGGTGACCACGCCGAACAGCGCCGTCTGCGCGAACAGCCAGGCGTGCTCCTCGCGTGTCCAGCTGCTCTCCGAGGCCGTCGCCTTGAAGAGGGGAAAGGCCATGCGCTCGAACGCGAGCACGCCCAGGCCCAGCAGGACACCGCTGTGCGGCAGGGACCACTTCGACGTGCGCCTTCGCACCAGGCCCCAGCCCATCCCCAAGAGGGGGCCATAGCCCGCGCGTAGCGCGAAGGCCCAGTCCGCCGCCTCCCGCCGGGACAGCTTCCGCCCGAACAGCCGGCTCAGCACGTGCCGCGCGATGTTGCGCGCGGAGTAGGGCGGCGGACGGCCCAGCGAGGCATTGCGCACGGCGACCAGCGCTCCCAGGGCGCCGGTGCCCACGGCCCCGGCGACATATGCGGCGGCGTATGGATTCCTCATGGCCTACCCCTTCATCAGGTTGCGCATCACGAACCACAGGTTGGCCGGACGCTCCGCCAGCCGGCGCATGAAGTAGGGATACCAGTGCTTCCCATACGGGACATAGACACGCACCGGATGGCCGTCCTTCGCCAGCTGCTCCTGGAGGTCGCGCCGGATGCCATACAGCATCTGGAATTCGAAGGCGCCCTTGGGCAGATGCTGACGCGCGGCGTACTCCAACGTGGCGTCAATCATCCGCTCATCATGCGTGGCGATGCCGTGATACACGCCGCTGTCCAGGAGGATGCGCATGCAGCGCACGAAGTTCGCGTCCACGTCCTTCTTGTCCGGGAACGCCACGTCGGAACCCTCCAGGTAGGCCCCCTTGCACAGCCGGATGCGGACGCGCTCGGCGCACAGGGCCTTCGCGTCCTCCTCCGTGCGCCGCAGGTAGCTCTGGAGCACCGCGCCCACGTGCCGCTCGCCGAACTCCGAGTGCAAATCCCGCACGATGTCCAGGGTCGTCTGCGTGACGGCGCTCTCCTCCATGTCCACGCGCACGAACGAGTCCCTCGCCGTCGCGTCCGCCACCACCGCCCGCGCGTTCTGCAGCGCCAGGTTCCGGTCGAACAACAGACCGCACTGCGTGAGCTTCATCGACACGTTGGCCCGCACGCCCACCTGGTCGATGCGCGCCAGCAACCGCAGGTACTGCTTCACCTCGTCGCGAGTCTCCGGGGGTGAGCGCACCGCTTCGTTGAGATGGTCGAAGCTGGCCATCAGCCCCTTCGCCGTGAGGGCCTTCACCGCGTCCACCGCCTCCTCCAGCGTCTCCCCCGCGATGAAGCGGGACGCGAGCTGGCGAAAGGGTTTGAGCCGCGTGGCCACGTCCTTCAGGTTGGACTGACGCGACAGGAACAGCAGCGCGGAGCGGGACAGCTGGTCTGCGGCCGTGGTCATGTGGATGTGTTCCCCCCGCGACTAGAGATAACGCCTGTTCAGTCAGGGTGCCGCGAGAGGAAGTCGGACACGCGTTCATTGAACGCTTCCGGGTGGCTCATGTACGGCAGGTGACTGGCCGCCTCCAGGAACTCCAGCCGGGCGCCCGGCACATGCGCCGCCACGTCGCGCGCGGCCGCGGGCGGCACCAGCAGGTCCCGGCCCCCCTCGATGACGAGCGTGGGCACGCGCAGCTCTTGCAACCGGTGCAGGAAGTCCGCGGCCAGGATGTCACGCAGCCGCCGCATCAGCTCCAGCGGCGAAATGCGCCGGGCCTCGCGCACGATTTCCGCCCGCCCCTCCGCCGGCAGCCACCGGCCTCCCATGACCCGCGCCACCGTGGGCGCGAACACATACGCCAGCGGCCGGGGCGCCCGCACCAGCGTGGACAGCGTCAACGCCAGCCTCCGGATCTTCCGCACGCTGGCCACCGGCGACACCAGCACCAGCGCCTTCACCCGCTGGGGGTGCTCCAACGCATACGCGATGGACAGCAGGCTGCCGTAGGAGGACCCCATCAAGGCGAAGCGCTCCGGCAGCCCCGCCTCCGGGTGGTTGAGCACCGACAGGTTCCACTGGAGCGGCGTATGGGTCGCCGGTGTCTTCAGCGGCGGCGTCCACAACAGGAGGTTCCACGCCTGTGCCAGCGGCTCCATGGGCGCGAACGACCGGCCACTGGCGCCCAGCCCCGGAAGACAGACCACCGTGCGTGATACATCCCTGTTGCCCCCAGGGAAGGTGAACAGCCGCACCGCCGTGCCCCGGACGACGCGCTCCTCGCAGTCCAGCCGTTCATACCCGCGCTGGATGTCTT